>SHNG01000017.1 GCA_004295005.1 Gammaproteobacteria bacterium | reverse complement strand
TCGGCATCATCGATCTGCGCGAAAATGGCCGGGACATCATCGGCAAAGAAACTGGAGTATCCGGCAAACATGTCGCGCCCCAGTTCGATGTAGGACTTGGGCAGCGGCGTGCGCATGTTGGCGCGCATCTGCCCGATCGCCTTGGGCAAGGCTTCCTGGTAGCTCACGAATGCGGCCATGCGCTGCTGAAGTGGAGCATAGGGCCGGGTCAGGTACATGCTGGGCGAGAAGTCGCCTGCGTAGAACAAGGGATTGTTGTAAGGGAATCCCGACTCCTCAAGGGTGAACAGTTGGCCGTCAATGACGGCCGTCACGTACTCGCGCTGGAAACGCTGCGTGGCATCGAGACGATCATCACCGAAGGCGGTGATCGCATTGCGCTGCCCATGCAGCCAGAGCGCATTTGCGTCCAGGCTGGCCTGGCTGTAGTCAGGCAATTTGCCGTCGTATTCGTGCTTGCCGGCACTGGCGGCAAACGTGGGGTAGCGATCAAAGAATCCGGCGATGAACTGCTCGACGGCTTGATTCCATTCGACGCTGACCGACGAGGTTGCGCTTGGCGTGTTCGCGACTGCCGGGGCTGGCGGGTTGTCGGCTGGCTTCGATTGGCAGGCGCAAAGCAGGCTGATCGTCAGGGCCAGCAGTGCGTGTCGTGCGCGGGAGCGGATCATGAATCTGTCTCCGGATAATGGAATGGCTGAGCCTATCAGGCTTGGTCGGCCCGTGACACGGCGATGGCCAGACGCGCCAGGCCCTGCTGCTGTCTGCGCCAAAGCCGGGAGGCTTGCCCGGTCGAACAAGGCACGAAGTACATGCGCTCTCCCGGACGCAACTGGGCCAGTCGTGGCCAGTCCGCGCGGATTGCATGACCGATGCGGGCATAGCCACCATGCGTCTGCGCGTCGGCAAGCAAGAGAATCGGATTTCCATCCGCAGGCAATTGCACAGTACCGGGCATCACCGGTTCGGATATGGCTTCACGAGGATTGCGAAGTTGCAGACTGGCGCCGCTCAGACGCAAACCCTGTCGATTGCTGGCACTGCCGATGGTCCATGGCGTGGAATGAAGCGCATCGGCATCGGCGAGTTGATCGCTGCCCGGCAGCAGATGCACCAGCGCGGTTTGCTTGAAATCCAACTCCGGTGAGGGATTGGCCCAACATCGCGCAATGCGGGGTTCACTGCAATCCGGCTGGATGCCATGCGCGAGGCGTACTCGGTCACCCGCCTGCAATTGGCGACCGGCAAGGCCGGGAAATCCCGCGCGCAGGTCGGTGCTCGTGCTGCCCAAAATCGGATCGACCTCGAAGCCCCCATTCACGGCGAGGTAGGCCCGCGCACCGCTGCGGCACGCGCCGAAATGCAGCGTGCTGCCGGCGGCAAGATCAATGCGTCGCCAAAGCGGCAGGACCAGATCCCCGCAGTGCACATCGATGCCCGCGCCACAGATGGCGATGCGCGCAGGCACGGAAAATCGAACGACGGGTCCGCGCAGGGTCATCTCCAGCAGCGGGCTGCCTGGCGAATTGCCCACCAGGATATTGGCGACGGCCGCCGAGAATGAATCCAGCACGCCGGATTGACCAACGCCCAGATGTCGGTAGCCGTGGCGACCACAATCCTGCACAGTGGTGAGCAAGCCGGGTTCAAGTACTTCAATGCTCATGCCAGCGGCCTGCCGCGCTCGTCGATTGCACGGAACACCACGACATCGCCCGGAGCGAGCAGCGCGGGCGGCTGGCGCTGCACATCAAACAGGATGGCATCGGTGCGACCGATGATTTGCCAGCCACCCGGCCCTTTGCGCGGGTAGATGCCCGTCTGCTCTCCGCCGATGCCGACGCTGCCGGCCATCACCTCGGTGCGTGGGGTGGCATGGCGTGGAGTGATGAGGCTTTCATGCAAGCCAATCAGGTAGGGAAAGCCGGCGGCAAAGCCGAGCATGCCGACCTGGTAACGCGCCGCGCAGTGGCGCTTGATCACCTCGTCAGGGCTCAGGCCCGCGTGTCGGGCAACGCCATCAAGATCGGGTCCAAATTCGCCACCGTAGCGAACCGGAATGGTGTGCATCGTTGCTGGCGCGGGCGCCATGCCAACATCCTCGGCATCGGCATGCGCAAGCAGCCAGGTTTGTATCCGCTCGCGCCAGTTCACTTCGTGTGCCAACTGGTTCAGGTCGACCTGCACGGCCAGTGTTGCAAACGCCGGGACGATCTCGATCAACCACGAAGGCCGATGCTGTTGCAGCACGTTCGCAACGGCGTGCACGCGGGCATTGGTTGCGGCGTCGATGCTGCTGCCGAAGCGCAAAAGGAATGCGTCTTCGCCCAAGGGCTCCAGCGCGAAACGCGAGTTCATCTGCCGAGCAATTCTTGCAGTTGTGCGATGCGCGCCTCGCGCGCGTCCGCTGCGTACGCCACCGACACACGTCCCCAAACAGGAGCGGGCCACGCAGGATCATCGCGGAAACGCGCAATCACATGCACATGCAGTTGTTCGACGACGTTGCCCAGTGCAGCCACGTTGAGCTTGTGTGGACTGAAGGCCTGCACCAGTACGCGAGAGCAACGATCAATTTCCTCATACAGCCGGCCTTGCTGTGACGGATCGAGATCGATCAGGTCGCGCGCGCCGACAATGCGCGGAATGAGGATCAGCCAGGGGAAACTGGAATCGCCGTGCAGGCGCAGGTCGCAAAGTTCCAGGGTGGCGACGGCGTGGCTGTCGGCCAACAACCTTGGATCGAGGACAAAGTCCGTGTTCAAGGCGAAGGACCAAGGTGCCTGGCGAGGAAATCGAGCGTTTGCTGCCTGGCGAGCGCCGCGCTTGCCGGGTCGAAGTCCGCGCGCAGGTCGCAATTGAAACCATGGCCGGCGGCGTAGACATGCACTTCGGCATGCGCATACGCCTTTCGATGCCTCTCGATGGCCTCGGGCGGTATCGATGCATCGTTGGCACCGAAATGGAACTGCAAGGGTGCGGGGCAGGGCTGGTCAAGCCATGCGACATTGCGCGAGCCGTAGTAGCTGACCGCCGGCATGCCGAGGCGAATTGCCGAAAGCAGGGCAATCGTGCCGCCCCAGCAATAGCCCACGACGCCGACTTTTCCCGCCGAGGCGATGGCGTTGGCGGCGCTGCCAACGTCGGCGATGACATCCTCGTTATTCAGCTCCCCGATCAGCGCACGCCCGCGGGCAATGCCTGCGCTGTCGTAGTCGAGCTCCACGTCGTTTTCAATGTGGTCGAAGAATGCGGGTGCAATCGCGCAGTATCCCGCCGCCGCGAAGCTTTCGACCACGGCGCGGATGTGCGCATTGACGCCGAATATTTCCTGCACGACCACGAGCCCGCCAAGGCAAGGCCCCGTCGGCATGGCCCGATAGGCGCCAATGCAGTGCATGTCGCGGCCCGCTATGCGCAGCATTTCAGCCATTTCGTCAGCATCCTCCAGCTTGGGTCGGATTGGGTCGTGGCCCTGGGGAAACTCTGAGCGAGTACGGAACTCCTTCGTCGCGAGCAAGCTCGCTTCCACCATTGCTTGATTTTGTGGGAGCGAGCTTGCTCGCGACAATACTTGGCCAGACCGTCCCTTGCGCGCAAGAAGGATTCGGGCCGCGGCCGGCCACGAGTACCCTGATGATGATAGCCGCAACCCGCGCGCGCGCGACGCCTTGGTCGTGTTTGCCCGAAATCGTTATCCTGCGCGCCCACCTTTGACAGTTCATAGCCGAAGCCTTGCGCCTGCACGTGCCGCCCATCCAGGATGTCGATCGCGCCGTCTTCCTGCGCCCGCCATTGCGTGAACTTGATCTGGCACTTGCGGGCCTGGTCAGTCGTGATCTCTGGCCGACCCTTGACGAGCTTGAGCACCTGAGGTGCGCGGCAACTGCGCAAGATGGCGTCGAGCGCCCGATGCTTGTTGCGCAGGATGCGGCGCTGCTGGCGGATGGACTGCACTACGAGGAACGCATCAGGCTCGGCCGGCTCGCCACCCGCGAGCGCAATTGGCACGATCTGTTCAATGCCCTGGTCTGGTTGCGCTGGCCACGCACCAAGCGAGCGCTCAACCTGCGTCAGTGCGGGGACATTGCCCGCATCGGCAAGCGACAACGCACGCGGGGCCAATGTGCGCTGACCCATTTCGACGAGGCGGGTGCCATTGTGCTGTGCAGTGATCCGCGACTTGTCGAGTTGTGGGATCGGCACGACTGGAAAAACCTGTTTCACGCACATGCCGGCGCCTGGGGGCACAGCATCCAGGTGCATGTGTTCGGTCATGCCTTGCTGGAGCTGGCCCTGGAGCCCGCACGTTATCTGGTGGCCAAGGCCGTGCTGTTGATGACGGATGATGCCGCCGATCTGACGATGGACGCTGAAACCCTGTCGCGGATTGACCAGCGCCTGGCGCAGCGCATCGAAGCCCCGTCGTTGCTGCTGGATCCGCAGCAGCTCCGGCCGCTGCCCCTGTCGGGCCTGCCGGGTTGGCATGCGCGAGGCGGGGAAGAGGACTTCTTCGATGCCGCTCCCTGCTTCCGTCCCCTGCGTGCCGGGCGCCTGTATCCGCCTGCCGATCGATTCTGAGTCGCGATGCACGAAATTTGTCGCGCCGGTTCGGGAACTTTTTGCATTGGCATGGGGTACATTGCGCACCGCTCGACAACCCTCCCGCATGGAACATCCGGTTTTCTGCCCAGACAGGGGTAGCGGAGCCGTGTTGTGGGCGATGAAGGTCCGCGCGGCGGGATGCGCATGGACTTGGAAAAACTTCGGCAAATTCGGGGTGATGAAAAGATGATTGAAACCCAGGCATTGGGAAAGCGCTACGGCGATCTGGTCGCTGTTGACGGAATCTCGTTCAAGGTCGAACCTGGCCAGGTACTCGGCTTCCTCGGACCCAACGGCGCAGGAAAGTCGACAACCATGAAAATGGTTGCCGGCTGCCTGGCCCCGACCTCGGGGAGTGCGAGGGTTTGCGGATTCGACGTCGAATCCGACTCGTTGCAAGCCAAGCGCGTGATTGGTTACCTGCCGGAAGGAGCACCCAGCTACGGTGAAATGAGCGTGCGTCAGTTCCTCGGTTTCATTGCCGACGTGCGTGGACTGCCCGCTGCCACACGCGGCAAGCGGCTGGATGACGTGATTGGCCGCCTCAATCTCGAAGGCGTGCTCGAACAGCCCATTGAAACCCTGTCCAAGGGATTCAAGCGGCGGGTCGGTCTTGCCCAGGCCATCCTGCACGATCCCAAGGTGCTGATTCTCGATGAGCCGACCGATGGCCTGGATCCGAACCAGAAGCACGAGGTGCGCTCGCTGATCAATGCCATGGCGCGTGACAAGACCATCATCGTCTCCACGCATGTGCTGGAGGAAGTCCACGCGGTGTGCAATCGCGCCATCATCATTGCCCGCGGTCGCGTGCTGGCGGATGCAACACCGGCCGAGCTTGAGGCCCGTTCGCGATACCACCAGGCGGTTTCCATGACGGCCAAGGATGCCAACGCAGCGCGCGAGGCGCTGGCACGTGTCGTCGATGTGGCCGCCATCGAGGTGGATGCACAGGATGGTCGCATCACCGCGTTTCCCAAGCCCGGAAAGCAGATCTTCGCTGCCGTCAACGAGGTGCTCAAGGAGCGCAACGTGTCGGTGCGCGAGATCGCGCTGGAAGGCGGCCGTCTCGACGAGGTGTTTCGCTCCATCACCCAGGCTGCGCCGGCAAAGGAGGCCCGCCCATGAACATGATCAAGACCCTGTTCAAGCGCGAGCTGCGCAGCTACTTCGCAACTCCGGTTGCCTACGTTTTCATCGTCATCTTCCTGGTGCTCTCCAGCGCATTCACCTTCTATCTCGGGCAGTTCTACGAGCGCGGCCAGGCGGACTTGATGCCGTTTTTCAATTTCCTGCCGTGGCTTTACCTGTTCCTGGTGCCCGCGGTCGCCATGCGCCTGTGGTCCGAGGAACGCAAGAGCGGCACCATCGAATTGCTGCTGACCCTGCCGATCACCATGTGGCAGGCGGTAGTCGGCAAGTTTCTCGCCGCCTGGGCCTTCATCGGCATTGCCCTGGCGCTGACCTTCCCGTTGTGGATCACCGTCAACTACCTGGGTGACCCGGACAACGGCGTGATCCTTGCCAGCTACATCGGTGCCTTGCTCATGGCGGGCGCCTTTCTTGCCATCGGTTCCTGCATTTCGGCTGCGACACGAAACCAGGTTGTCGCCTTCATCCTGACCGTGGTCGCATGTTTCGTACTGGTCATGGCGGGCTATCCGCTGGTACTGGACGCGTTTGCCGCCTGGGCACCGCAGGGCCTGGTGGATGCCGTTGCCGGCTTGAGTTTTCTCACCCACTTCGCCTCGATCAGCAAGGGCGTGATCGACCTGCGCGACTTGCTGTACTTCCTGTTGATGATCGGCTTCTGGCTTTATGCAAGTGCCATCGTGATCGACCTCAAGAAAGCCGACTGAGGAAACATTCGAATGACTTCACATCGCAAGACCTTCACTGGTGGCGCATTGATCATCCTGATCATCCTGTTCGTCGCCCTCATGCTTGTTGTCAACGTGCTGTTCCGCGGGGCCCGCGTTGATCTGACCGAGAACAACCTGTACACGCTTTCATCCGGCACCCGGCAGATCCTCGGGGAGCTGAAGGAGCCGATCAACCTCCACTTCTACTTTTCGGACAAGGGAACACAAAGCCTTCCACAGTTGCGCACCTATGCCACGCGCGTGCGCGAGTTGCTGGAGGAAATGGCGGCGCGCTCCAATGGCAATATCCACCTGGAAGTCATCGACCCGTTGCCGTTCTCCGAAGACGAGGATCGGGCCACTGGCTATGGTTTGCAGGCTGTTCCGGTGAGTGCGGACGGCGAGTCCATCTTCCTTGGCCTGGCCGGTACCAATTCCACCAATGGGCAGTCGGTGATTCCGTTCCTGCAACCCAACAAGGAATCATTCCTCGAATACGACGTGGCCAAGCTGATCAACGAGCTGGCGACCCCGAAAAAGCCGGTGGTGGGCCTGATCTCGGGCTTGCCGATGGGTGCCGGCTTTGATCCGCAGACGCGGCAGATGACATCGCCATGGGCAGTTCGCCAGCAGATGTCGCAGTTGTTCGATGTGCGCGAACTCAATGCCGGCGGCCTGCACACCATCGATCCGGAAATCAGCGTGCTGATGCTGGTGCATCCCAAGGCGCTCTCTGACGATGCGCAATACGCCATCGACCAGTTCGTGTTGCGTGGTGGGCATTTGATGGTGTTCGTCGATCCGAATGCCGAGTTGGATACCTCGGGTGCGGATCCGCAGGATCCCCAGGCAGCGATGTTCGCCGACCACTCCTCGGACCTGTCCACCCTGTTCAAGGCCTGGGGCATCGAGTTCGACCGTTCCAGCGTGGTACTCGATCGCACCCTGGCGGTACCGGTAAGCATGGGCCAGGATGGCCGGGCCGTGCGTCATCCGGGCATCATTGGCCTCGCGGCAGCTGATCTCAGCCACGATGACGTGGTGACAGCCAACCTCGACAGTGTGAACGTCTCCAGTGCCGGTGCGTTTGGTCTCGCGGAAGGCTCCGACAAGACCCTGGTACCGCTGATGCAGAGTTCTGCCGACGCGATGACCGTGCCGGCGGATCGCCTGAAGATGCTGCCTGATCCGAGTGCGCTGCTGACGGACTTCAAGGCAAGCGGCACGCGTTACGTCATTGGTGGCCGAGTCTCCGGCAAGTTCAAGACCGCGTTTCCGCAACGCAGCGAAACCGGGCACCTTGCCGAATCGAAGGCCGACAACCAGATCCTGGTGGTTGCCGATACCGACATCCTCGGTGATCGGCTGTGGGTGCAGGTTCAGAATTTCCTTGGCCAGCAGCTCATGAATGCTTTTGCCGACAATGGGGATTTCGTGCTCAACGCGGTTGACAACCTGACCGGCTCTTCCGCATTGATCTCGATTCGCGGTCGTGCAACCTCGCAGCGTCCGTTCTCCACGGTGGAAGCGCTGCGGCGCGGTGCCGATGAGCGTTTCCGCGCCAAGGAAAAGGAGCTGCAGAACGAGTTGCAGGAAACCGAGCGCAAGTTGTCGCAACTGCAAAGTGCCAAGACTTCGGATCAACAACTGGTGCTGTCCGCGGAACAAAAATCCGAGCTCGAAAATTTTACCCGACGCAAGGGCGAGATCCGCAAGGAACTGCGTGATGTACGTCGCTCCCTGGATGCAGACATCGAATCACTCGGCAGCAGGCTCAAGTTCATCAACATCGTGCTGGTCCCCTTGTTGGTGACCCTGGCAGCGGTTGGATTTGCGATCTGGCGCGCGCGTCGGCGCCGGCAGGCATGAGGAAGCAGGCATCATGATGAATCAGAAGACTTTGATCGGGTTGACTGTCGTTGCGGTGGTGGCCGTAGGCGCTGCCCTTGCGCTGAACCATTCCCGGCAGCCGGCAAGCAATGCCAGTGCACAGGCCGGATTGCTCGCGCCAGACCTGGCCGGGGAACTCGACAAGATCAACAAGGTGGAGCTGCTGACGGCCAATGCCACCGCGGCCGTGACCCTGGAGCAGAAGGATGGTCGCTGGAGGGTTGCCCAGCGCGGTGGCTATCCGGCGGATGTCGGCAAGCTGCGCGCTTGGTTGCTCAAGCTTGCCGATGCCCGCTTGCTGGAGCAGAAAACCTCGGATTCGGCACGCTATGCGGATCTTGGCGTCGACGACATCAAGTCGCCGGAGGCCAAGGGTATCGAGGTCCATATCACTGGCCCGGCCAAGCCGGTCGATTTCATCGTTGGCTTGCCCAGTGCGCATGGTGCCGATACGTTTGTTCGGCGCAGTGCCGAGACGCAGAGCTGGCTTGCCAAAGGCAGCCTGTTGCCGGACAAGCAGGCAGCGGATTGGCTGCTCAAGGACCTTGCCAACATCTCCTCGGACCGTATCGCATCGGTGACCATCAGCCATGCCGATGGTCAGCGCCTGCACTTGGGCAAGGCCAAGGCAGGGGATTCGAATTTCACCTTCTCCGACATTCCCAAGGGCCGCGAAGCCAGTTCGGAATTTGCCGCAAACGGATTGGCATCGGTGTTGTCGGAACTGCGCATGGATGACGTGGCTTCCAGCAGCGAGATTCCCGTACCGGCCGAGGCAACCGTTGCGCGCTACCAGACCTTTGACGGACTGGTCGTCGAGGCGCGCGAATGGAAGGTTGCTGACAAGGCTTACGTTGCTTTCAGCGCGAGCCTTGACGAGGCCGCAGCCACGGCGCATGCAAGGGCGGCAGCCGAGACAAAGGGAGCCGAGGCCGTGCCAGCGGATGCCAAGACGGGGTCGGCGACCACGTCAGCCGATTCAGAGGACAAGCCGGCCAGTACCGAATCCGCCCCTGATTCGCCGGCCAGGACTCCAGAGCAAGCCGTTGCGGATCTGAAGGCCGAGGTGGACACACTCAACGCCACGTTCAGCGGCTGGAGCTTCGTGCTGCCCGCCTACAAGATCGGCAATATCGACAAGCGCATGGAAGACCTGCTGAAGCCGAAGGCGGAGTCGAAGCCGGCAAAGAAGTAGGGCAATGCATCCCGGGTAGTCCGGCTCCTGGGTCAAGGCCGGACTCACTCGATCAGTCGCTTGCCCATGCGGAAGGTTTCCTTCCAGCCCGGTGAGTCAATGCGGTCGAGCCTGACCGTGCCACCGCGATTGGGCGCGTGCACGAAGCGTCCGTCACCGACGTAAATGCCGACGTGGCTGATCTTGCGGCCGCTGGCAAAGAACACCAGGTCTCCGCTTTCAAGTTCGCCAAGCGACAGCTTGCGCGCACGGATTTCGCCGATGTCGGCGGATGTCCGTGGCAGGCTGATGCCGGCGCTGTCGCGGTAGACGTAGCCCACGAACCCGCTGCAGTCGAAACCGCCAGCGGGCGTGTTTCCGCCATAGCGGTAGGGCGTGCCGACCAGCGCCATGGCGCGAAACAGGATGTCATTGGCCGTGCTGATGGCATCGCTTGAGCGTCGCGTGTGCCTGCTCTCCACGGGTTCCCGCGGGTCGGGTGAGCTTGCGCAAGCGCCCAGAAGCAGCAGCAAGACCAGCAGTGTTGGGCGCAGAACGAACATCGCCCGACCTTGGATCAGGCCAGGCGATGTGTCAATCGGAAGAAAAAACCGACGCTGCGCGTGGATTCGGATGCGCGCAGCGACGATGGAAATCAGGCAGCGCTGGCGCAGAGCGTCAGGTGCGGGCGGGGAGCCGGGGCTTCGCACAGGGCGGATTCGTCGCCGATCAGGGCATCGTGGAGCGTTTGCACGGCTTCCTCGAAGCGCTGCAGGCGATCATGCGATGCCGCGGAGACGCTGGCCGGAACCTGTCCGTTGTCGAGCAGGTTGCGCAGCATGGCGCGGTGCTGTTCGGTGAAATCGGGGTCGAGCAGGGCTTCGTCCAGCGCGCAGATCACGGCAGCAAGCCAACCGGAGGTCGGGGCGCGCAGTGCAAGCAGCAGTTCGTTGGTCGAGGTGGTCATGGAAAGCCCGCCGTTGACAGGGAGGATGCCGCAATTGATGCATTCTCCGTGCCAGAAACCACAGGGCGGGTTGGTCAGTACTGGACAGCAGGGCGGCTTTCCATCCCCACACATGGTGACCGGGCTTGCTGGCAAGCGGAATTGAGGCCTTGGGAGATGCGGGCCCCGTCGCGGATTTCGGCCTGTGGGCGGCCCTCTTGGCCAAACAGGACGCGCCAAATGCCACCTCCGGGCTGCCCGCATGCGTCAAATGCTGACAGTGATTGCCAACAGGTCGATTTGCCGTACTGCGGACCGGACTGGTGAACCCGTAGAATCGCCGCCCATGCAAAAACACGATTCGGATGTATTGATCCTGGGCGGCGGGGTGATTGGCCTTGCCTGTGCACGCTACCTGCTGGAAGCGGGCAGGCAAGTGACCATCCTCGACCAGGGCGCGGTCGGTTGCGGAAGTTCGCACGGCAATTGCGGAACCTTGACGCCCAGTCACGCGATGCCGCTGGCCATGCCCGGCGTGATCGGCACCGCCATGAAGTGGCTGTTCCGCAAGGACGCACCGCTGCGCATCAAGCCGCGCCTGGATCCTGAATTGATCCGCTGGATGCTGTCATTCACCGGACGTTGCAACTGGAAGGATTTCTCCGCCACGACCCGGGTCAAGGCGCCGTTTCTGGTGGGTTCGGTTGAAATGATCGCCGATCTGGTCGAGCGCGACGGGCTTGCCTGCGAATTCACGCGCAGTGGAACCCTGTACGCCTATCGCGATGCGGCGGGATTCGCCAAATCAGACTGGCTGCCGCGCGCGCTTGGGGAAGTCGGCATCGCCGTGGAGTGCTTGGATGGCCGGCAGGTCGAGGCCATGGAGCCCGCCTTGAAGCCCGGCGTTGTCGGCGGCTACCTGAATCCAGGAGACGCCTGCCTGCGACCGGATCGCTATGTGGCCGAGCTGGCGCGCGTCGTGCGCGAGCGGGGTGGCGAAATCATCGAACAGGCGCGTGTTGAATCCTTCGAACTGAAACAGGGGCGTATTGCGTCGTTGACCACATCTGCGGGCGTGCATGCTGCCCGCGAAGTGGTGTTTGCCCTGGGTGCCTGGTCCGCGCCATTGGCAAGACAACTCGGCTTGCGACTGCCGATCCAGCCCGGCAAGGGGTATTCGATCACCTATTCACGGCCGCAGGTTTGCCCGCGGATTCCGCTGGTACTGAAGGAAGAAAGCGTCTGCGTGACCGCCTGGGGTTCCGGATTCCGTCTCGGCAGCACCATGGAGTTCGCCGGATACGATGCGAGCCTCAACCGCATTCGGCTGGATGCGTTGCGCCGTGCCGCGGTCAAGGGCCTGCATGAACCCGGCGGTGCGCAGTTGCAAGAGGAGTGGTATGGCTGGCGACCCATGACGCCGGATGATCTGCCCATCCTCGGACGGGTGCCGGGTATTTCCAATTTGTGCATGGCGACCGGCCACGGCATGCTCGGGGTCAGCATGTCGGCCATGACCGGATTGCTGGTCAGCGAATTGCTCTGCGGCAAGCCGACCAGCCTGGATCTCGCGCCTTACGCGCTCCAGCGCTTCAATTGATCCGCTCCGGGAGCCTGCGCTGGAGCTTGCCTTCAGCCGTGATCGCGCACGATGAGCAGGCGGATCTCGGTCATGTCCTCGATGGCATAGCGGATGCCTTCGCGGCCCAGTCCTGAATCCTTCACGCCGCCATAGGGCATGTTGTCGACACGGAAACTCGGCACGTCCCCAATGACCACACCGCCGACATCGAGCCGATCCCAGGCACGCATGGCCTTGTTGATGTCATTGCTGAAGATGCCTGCCTGCAGGCCGAACTCGCTGTCATCGACCACCGCCAGCGCGTCATCGAAGGTGGCGAACGGTTGCAGGGTGACCACCGGACCAAATGCTTCCATGCAGTTGATCTTCTGTTCGGCACCCACGTTTTCGAGCACGCTGGCTTCGAGCATGGCGCCCGTGCGCTTGCCGCCACACAGCAGGCGCGCACCGGATGCAACGGCCTGCTGGATCCACTCATCCAGGCGCTGCGCTTCCTTCTCGTCGATCATCGGACCGATGAAGGTTTTCTCGTCCTTGGGGTCGCCGGCGACCAGCTTGCTGGTTGCGGCCACGAAGCGCGCGCGAAAGTCCTCGTAGATGTCTTCGTGAACGAGGATGCGCTGCACGCCAATGCAGCTCTGCCCGGATTGGTAGAACGCACCGAAGATCACCCGTTCGATGACCTGGTCGAGACGATCGTGCTGGTCGGCATCGACGATGCAGGCGGCATTGCCACCCAGCTCGAGTACCACCTTCTTCTTGCCTGCCCGGGCCTTGAGATCCCAGCCGACCGCTGGCGAACCTGTGAAGGAAAGCAACTTGAGGCGCTCGTCCACGGTGAACAGATCGGCGCCGTCGCGATGCGCCGGCAAGATGGAAAACGCACCCTTGGGAAGATCGGTTTCGGCGAGCACCTCGCCGATGATGAGTGCGCCGATGGGTGTACGGCTGGCCGGTTTCAACACGAACGGGCATCCGGCCGCGATACCGGGGGCTACCTTGTGCGCGGCAAGATTGAGTGGGAAGTTGAATGGGGAAATGAATGAACACGGGCCAATGGGAACCCGGCGCGTGAAGCCACGGTATCCGCGCGCGCGCTGGGAGATTTCGAGGTTCAGCACCTCGCCGTTGATGCGCACCGATTCCTCGGCGGCAACCTTGAAGGTATCGATGAGACGGGTGACTTCACCGCGCGCATCACGGATCGGCTTGCCGGCCTCGATGCACAGCGCCATGGCCAACTCGTCGAATCGTTCGCGGAAGCGCATGACGCAATGCTCAAGCACGGCCTGGCGCTTGAACGGGGGAAAATCACGCATCGGCTCGCTTGCGGCAACCGCGGCGGCGATACCCGCATCGATGGCCCTGGCGTCCGCCAAGGCAACCCGCGTCGCCACCTTGCCAGTGAATTTGTCGGTGACTTCCAGGTCGGTATTGGCCTGGAATGCCTGATTGGCGAGGAAGTAGGGATACTGGTCCTTGAGCATGGAATCGCTCCCGTTGCTTGGGTTCGGAGGGCGGCCGGCCGCTGGCTCTGCCTGCCGCGGTGTTACAACTCGGCGCTGAGCTCGCGGATCTCGCGATTGAGGACGCGATCATTGTCGGAATAATCCACCGGCAGATCGATCAGGTGCACGCCCGGCGTGGCCAGGCATTGCGACAGCAGCGGACCGAACTCCGCGGCCGATGTCGGTCGATGTCCGTGGGCGCCGTAGCTTTCGGCATAAGCGACGAAATCCGGGTTGCCCATGTCCATGTCGAAATTCGGGAAGTTCATGTTGGCCTGCTTCCACTTGATCATGCCGTAGGCGTTGTCGCGCAGGAGTAAGACGACGACATCGAGCTTGAGGCGTACCGCAGTCTCGATTTCCTGGGAATTCATCATGAAGCCGCCATCGCCGGCGACAGCGACGACCTTGCGATCCGGGTAGACGATCTTTGCCGCGATTGCCGAGGGCAGTCCAGCGCCCATGGTGGCCAGGGCGTTGTCCAGCAGCAAGGTGTTGGGTTGGGTACAGCGGTAGTAGCGGGCAAACCAGAGTTTGTACATGCCATTGTCGAGGCAGAGGATGCCGTCATCCGGCATGGCCTTGCGCACGTCCGCCACCAGGCGCACCGGATACACCGGGAAGCGAGCATCGTCCGCGCCCTTGGCCAGGTGGGCATTGAGATGTTGGCGCACGTTGTCGTCGTAGGCGAAATCCCAGTGCGCCTGCCTCTGCAAGGTCTGGTTGAAGCGCCAGATGGTGTTGGCGATATCGCCGACGACTTCGATCTGCGGGAAGTACACCGTATCCACTTCCGCGGTCAGGTAGTTCACATGGATCACGGTACGCCTGCCACGGCGCATGAAGAACGGCGGCTTCTCGATGACATCGTGGCCGACATTGATGATGCAATCGGCATGTTCGATGGCGCGATGCACGAAATCGCCATCCGACAGCGCGGCATTGCCAAGCCACAGCGGGTGCGATTCATCCAGCACGCCCTTGCCCATCTGGGTGGTGAAGAAGGGAATGCCGAAGCGCTCGACGAACTCGCGCAGCATCTTGCTGCTGGTCTTGCGATTGGCGCCCGCACCCACCATGAGAATGGGTTGCCTGGATTCGCGAATTGCCTCTACCGCCCGCTGCACGGCCTTGTCGTCGGCAATGGGGCGCCGGTGAAAGCTGGCCTGCAACACGATGGCATCGGTTTGCTCGTGGGCAATGTCTTCCGGGAGCTCGAGGTGGGTGGCCCCGGGTCGTTCTTCCTCGGCGCGACGGAAGGATTCACGGACGCGCGCGGGAATGTTGTCCGCCGAGACGATCTGTCGGGTGAACTTGGTCAGCGGCTTCATCATGTCGACGATATCGACAATCTGGAAATGGCCCTGCTTGGAGACCTTGATCGGCTTCTGCCCGGTGATCATCAACATCGGCATGCCGCCAAGCTGCGCGTAAGCCGCGGAGGTGACGAAATTGGTTGCGCCGGGACCCAACGTGGCCAGGCATACTCCGGCCTTCCCGGTCAGGCGCCCGTAGGTTGCGGCCATGAATCCGGCGGCCTGCTCATGTCGGGTCAGGATCAACTTGATGGTGGAGGTGCGCAAGGATTCCAGCAGGTCGAGGTTTTCCTCGCCGGGAATGCCGAAGACGTACTCGACACCTTCACTTTCCAGTGCCTTGATGAAGAGATCCGAAGCCTTCATGCGACTTGCTCCTGGTTCGGGTTGACTTGCAGCGGGCGCGCAATGAACTTGCCACGATGTGGATGCCAACAGGTAGTGCAGGTTGATCCTTTGACCAGTGCCAGTCCTTGAACTCAGCGCAGACACTGGGTTGCCCGTCGAGCCGATGGGCCAGCCCGATTGTGTGCGCCTGCGTTGCCGATGGTCAATCGCCGGATTCGACGCGCAGGCGCAGCTTGCCGTCGGCCAGCACAGCACGAATCTGCGTGCCTGCGGGTGCCTGCTGCACGCTGCGCACCAGAGTCTGCGAGCCCTCGTCGAGCAGGATTGCATAGCCGCGTGACAAGGTTGCCAGCGGGCTGAGCGCGTGCAGGCTCGCAGCGAGAGCCTGCAAGCGGGCGCGGCGTCGTTCGATGCCTTGCCCTTGTGCATTGTCCAGTCGCTTGTGAATTCCCTGCAGTTTGTCCCGGCGAAACTTCAGGCGCGTGCCGGGGTGGTGCGAATGCAGGCGTGTTTGCAGATTCAGCAGGCGCGAGTGCCGCTTGGCAAACTCATGCTGGGCCAGCCGTGCCATGCGGGACTGGGCCTGGGCAAGGCGCTGGTGGCCGCGTTCGAGTCGCGTCTGCGGACGTTGCTGGGAAAGCCTCGCCAGCAAATGGTCGTTGCGCTGGCTGGCGGCCTGCAACAGGCGTCGCATGCGCTGCTGCAAGCGGCCAAGGTCGTGTTGCAGCCGCCGCTTGATCTCTCGGGCATCAGGAACCAGCAGTTCGGCAGCCGCCGACGGGGTTGCGGCACGCAGATCGGCGACGAGGTCGGAGATGGAAAAATCCACCTCGTGGCCGATTGCCGAAATCACCGGGATGGGATTGCGTGCGATGGCGCGTGCGACGCCTTCATCGTTGAAGGCCCACAGATCCTCCAGCGAACCGCCACCGCGGGTCAGCAGAAGAACATCGTGGCGCATGGCCCTGGCGGCGGCGTCGAGCATGGCGACGATGGCGGGCGGGG
Source organism: Gammaproteobacteria bacterium (assembly GCA_004295005.1). Classification (GTDB taxonomy): domain Bacteria; phylum Pseudomonadota; class Gammaproteobacteria; order Xanthomonadales; family Rhodanobacteraceae; genus Dokdonella. The sequence continues at coordinate 65,975 of SHNG01000017.1, read as the reverse complement.
CTTCCTTGCCCTGCACGGGTGTCGGCAGCAATTCGACCTCGATCAATGGAAAGCGCCTTCCAAGCACATGCAGGACATCATGCAGTGCGGCACCGGTGGCCGACGTGATGATGCCGATGCGCCGCGGCATGGCCGGAATCGGGCGCTTGTTCGACTCGGCGAACAATCCCTCTGCAGCAAGCCGGGTCTTGAGCTGCTCGAAAGCCAGGCGCAGGGCGCCTTCGCCGGATTGCTCCATGTGTTCGATGATCAACTGGAACTCGCCACGGGCCTCGTAAAGGCTGACGCGGCCTCGTGCGAGCACCTTGAGACCGTCTGCCGGCTTGAACGGCAACCAGGTGCTGCGCGGCTTGAACATGGCACAGCGAACCTGGGCGCCTGCATCCTTGAGGGTGAAGTAGAGGTGCCCGGAAGCCGGTCGCGACACATTCGTCAGCTCGCCCTCGATCCAGACATTGGCCAGGTTCGATTCCAGCACCTCGCGCGCCAGCCGGGTCAGTGCCGATGGGGTCAGCAGTGGCGAGGCGGGAGCAAGCTCATTCGGCACGGCAATGGATCCTGGTTGGGGCGGGAAAGCCCGCTTTCCGCAGTGGCAGGATGGACAGTCTGCCTGCAAGCGGAGGCTGTGGCCAATCCGGTTCCTGGCGCATGCAGGGCGGTAGCTGACTTTGGGCGGGAAACATCGGTAACATCCCCGTGGTGCAAGTGTTGAAGAATCCAGTCACGCAGGATTTGTCCTGGTGCAGGACCGCAGGGAGGGGATCCCGATGAAGATCAGCGGTGCCAGTGCGCGGCCCCTGGAAATCCTTCTGGTCGAGGACAATCCGGGCGATGTTCGCCTGGTCACCGAAGCCTTGCGCCAGGGCAAGCTTCTGCATCGCCTGTCGGTTGCCGAGAACGGAGCCAAGGCGCTATCAATGCTGCGTCGCGAAGGACTGCATGCGCACCAGCACTTGCCTGACTTGATCCTGCTCGACCTCAACCTGCCCGGGCTGTCGGGTCATGAATTGCTCTCCGTGCTCAAGACCGATCCGCGCATGATGCGCATACCAGTCGTGATCATGACCAGTTCGGGTGCGCATGAGGACGTGGTGCGCGCCTATGCCTCGCATGCCAATTGCTACATCCGCAAGCCGGTCGATATCGACAACCTGCTTTCGATCGTACACAAGATCGGCCATTTCTGGCTGTCGGTGGTCAGCCTGCCGGAGCACGTCGAAAAGGAGCGACCTGACGCCTGGCGACTGCTGCTGGTGGAAGACAACCCGGGCGATGCCAGACTGGTGAGGGAGTTGTTGGCGGACACCCAAACCGAGATCGTCCACGTTGATCGGTTGTCCGAGGCGCTGGTTGAACTGAAACGGTCTGCGTTCACCGTTGCCCTGGTTGATCCAGGATTGCCGGATAGTGCAGGTATCGACACCATCGCCACCATCCTGCGCGTGGCGCCGCTCATGCCGCTGGTCGTGCTCAGCGGCCTGGATGACGAAGATCTGGCCCTGCAGGCCATCCAGTTGGGAGCGCAGGATTACGTGCTCAAGGGAAGTCCCGATGCCGAATCGCTGAACCGGGGTCTGCGCTATGCCGTCGAGCGCAAGCTCGTACAGGAGCGCCTGGACTATCTGGCCACGCATGATGGCGTTACCGGACTGCCAAACCGACAGACATTCCAGGCGCAACTTTCCACCACGCTCGCCCAATGCCAGCGTCGTGGCGGAGATGCGGCGCTCATGATGGTGTCCCTTTCCGGATTGGGCCGGATCAATCGCCTGCATGGCCATGACTTCGGCGATCTGGTTATTGAAGAAACCGTTAAACGCATGCGCAAGCTCCTGCCGGAGGATGCCATGCTCGCCTGCACCGGCAGCGTGGAGTTCTCGATCATCCTGACCGACAGGCAGTCGATCATGGATACGCCGTTGCTGGCCGAGCAATTGATAGATGCGGCGCGCCTGCCGGGAAGGATCGCAGAGCAGGCGTTCTACCTGTCGGCCAATGTCGGCCTCAGCCTGTTTTCGATTGATTCGGAAGATCCCAATGCCTTGCTCAAGTGCGCGGAAACCGCGCTTTACCAGGCAAAGGGTTTTGGCGAGAACTCCTTCCGCTTCTATTCCGCGCAATTGAATGATGCGGCGCTGGAGCGTCTGGCCATCGAGCATGATTTGCGCGGCGCGCTGGATCGCAAGGAATTCCAACTTCTGTTCCAGCCGCTGTTTGCGGTTGGCAGTGGTGCAATCGTGGGCGCGGAAGCCTTGTTGCGTTGGCAACATCCCACGCGGGGCTTGCTGACGCCCGAGCAGTTCCTGGATGTGGCCGAGCAGCGCGGCATGATGCACCGGATTGGTTTGTGGGTGCTTGTCGAGGCCTGCCGTGCGGCGCGAAGTTTCGCGGATGCGGGCGGAAAGGAATTGCGCATTGCGGTCAATGTGTCCGCCCAGCAACTGGAGGCCTCCGATTTTGTGGCCAGCGTCGATGTGGCGCTGGCCACGGCGGGTATCAGTCCGCAAATGCTGGTGATCGAACTCACCGAAAGCATGATGCAGGGCGAACAGGCGCGCGGGACCTTGGCGCGCCTGCGCGAACACGGAGTCCGCATTGCCATCGACGATTTCGGCACCGGCTATTCGTCACTGGCCTATCTGCGCAAACTGCCGGTGAACGTGCTGAAGGTGGATCGCACCTTCCTCAGCGGAATTCCCGATGATGAGCGGGACATGGCGATCGTGCGCACCATACTTGCCATGGCCCGCAACCTTGGCCTGGAAGTCATCGCCGAGGGTGTTGAGACAGAGGCGCAGCTTGAATTCCTTCGTCAGTCGGGTTGTGAGGAAGTGCAGGGATTCCTGCTCGCCAAGCCTGCATCCGCCGAGTCCCTTGTGGGGATGCTCAAGACCGGTCATGTCATCGAGCCGGTGATGAACCATTGAGCGTTGCCAAGGGCCAGCGCGTCGGAGTCGTGTATCGGGCCTTGGCAACCTCGATTGCCTTCGTGGCGATACTTGCCCTGGCGTTGCTTCCGTTCAGGCAATTCGAATGGCTGGCGATCAGTCCGCTCGCATGCGTACTGGCGATGTTGCTTGCGCTTGGCCTGCATGCTCGCGAAAGCGCGCATTGGCGATTGTTGGCCCTTGGCTGCGGATTGGGAATCTCCGTGGTCTGCGCAATTGAATTGCTGAGTTTCATCGCGCGTGGCTCAGCGGTGGATATCACCATCTTCGGGCGATTCCTCAATCGCAGTTTCGCGTCTGGACTGTTCTGTCTTGGCGCGGCCCTGGTCATGGATGTCGTGTTGCCCGCACGTTGGGGCCGGCACCTGCTGTTTGGACTTCTCGGCGCCTTGGCTGCGCTGATCGGTGCGGCCGGTTTGTTGGCCCTGCTGATTGATGCGTCCCTGGCCTTCGATTCCATGGTTCTCGACGGAATACGGATTCCCGGATCGCTCATCCTCCTGCTTGGAGGCGTCACCCTGCTGTGGGGAGCACGATTGCGCGAGATCAAGCCAGGTCGGGACAGCGATACAGATCTGGCCGAGCGCGACTTCAGGGATCGGTCGGGCTTCGCCGTTGGGCTGGCCATATTGCTCATCACAACGGTGGCAACCCTGATGTTCTGGCGACAGGTGCAGATCCAGAGCCAGGCCCAGTACGAGGCGCAACTTTCCGCGTCCCTGCAGCGATTCACCGAAGGTGTGCGCTCCAATGTCGCGAACGCGTTGAACTTGCTGAACGGCGTACGCGGCCTGTTTGCGGCTTCCGGATTCGTGGATGCGAACGAATGGTCTAGGTACTTCCAGCAGGTGCAGATCGTCTACAAGTACGATCCGGTCCTGATGGTGGGGTTCGCGGCACAGCGGCCTGGGCCTGTACCGAATTCGGCCCCGCAATTTGTGGTCACCTATGTTTCACCGGAAACCGCAACCTCGCTTCCAGCCATAGGCATTCACGCCTCCGAGAGCCCGGTCATCGCAACCGCGATTGGCGATTCGGTGAGTACCGGCCAAGCCGTATTGTCCGGCCCCGTCGATTTCTCGGATTACGTTCCGGGCATCCGGAATCGGGGATTCTTTGCCTTGATCATGGTGGAAACCGGTGGCGAAAGTGCCCCGGCGGGCAGTCAGGCCTTGGATCGACAGCGCGGCGCGGTGTTTTTTGCGGTGGATGCGGCCCAGTTGGCCACCCTCGCGGCAATGGGCGGCAGTGAAGGATTGCTCGTTCGAATCGAGGATGACGAGCAACGGGCGCCGCAGGCGGCACTTTTCCAGTCGAAGGGGTTTGATGCGAGCGCGCCCTTCAACTCCGCTGCCCTGGTCGTCGGTGGCCGCAAGTGGACGATCTCTACGCAATATCCGCCCGCTACCTTGGCCGCGATGCGTTCGCGGGTGCCAACCATGGTTCTCGTGAGTGGTCTGGTGGCTGCGCTGGTGCTGTTTGTCGTGACCTGGACGCTGACCGGTCTGCGTGCGCGCGCCCTGCATTTCGCGCAGGGCGTGAACCGAAACCTGCGCAAGGCACAGCGTGAACAGCAGGCAGTCACCGATACCGCGACGGCAGGGATAATCACTGCCAACCAGGCGGGAACCATTCTCTACATGAATCCCGCGGCTGCGCGATCTTTCGGAGTGGTCGCCTCAGAGATGTATGGAAAGTCTGTCGGATTGCTTGTGCCCGAGAGGTTCAGGGAAGTTTTCATTGCCGGATTGGGCCGAATCGCCAGGGGAGATGTAGTGCGTCCGCTGGACCATCCGCTGGAGCTGGTTGCCCGACATTCCAATGGCACGGAATTCCCGGTCGAGATCCTGCGATCAATGTGGTCCAGCGACGGCATGAACTATTTTACTGCCATCGTCACCGAGATCTCACAGCGCAAGCAGGCGGAGAAGGAGCTGGAAAAACGAGCGCGGGAACTGGAGCGATCCAATTCCGACCTTGAGCAGTTTGCCTACGTTGCTTCGCACGATCTTCAGGAGCCCTTGCGCATGGTTGCCAGCTATGTGCAGTTGCTTTCGCGGCGCTACAGGGGACGCCTGGATGCCGACGCCGACGAGTTCATCGACTTTGCGGTGGATGGTGCCCGCCGCATGCAGAACCTGATCGAGGATTTGCTGGCCTATTCCAGGGTCGGTCGCTCCGGGCGGACACCAGTTGCGACGAGTGTTGCCGAATGTGCGCAGCGAGCGATTGCGCAACTGGCCGGGACAATCGCAGAATGTGGCGCCAGCATCCGCATCGATGCGCAGCACAGGGTTTTGGCGACACCCACCCAACTGACCCAGGTGCTGCAAAACCTGATGGGAAATGCACTGAAGTTCCGCGGCGATCGTATTCCCGAAATTGTCGTCAGCTCACGGGATGACGGCGAGCTTGTTGAAGTGATCGTGGCGGACAACGGAATCGGCATAGAGCCAAGGCATTGGGACAGGATTTTCTCGATTTTCCAGAGGCTGCATACACGCAGTGAATACTCGGGTACGGGAATCGGGTTGGCGATTTGCAGGAAGGTGATCGAGGGTTTTGGGGGCAGGATCTGGGTACAGTCCACACCCGGGTCCGGCAGCGAGTTTCATTTCACGTTACCAGCAGGTGGGGAATGAACATGAACGCAACGGCAGGATCGTTCAGCCAAGTGGTGGAAATACTGCTGGTCGAGGACAACGAAGGCGACATCCGCCTGACCCGGGAAGCGCTCAAGGAAGGCCGTATCCGCAATCGCCTGAACGTGGTGTCCGATGGCGAGCAGGCCCTGCGCTTCCTTCGCAGGGAGCAGGAATTTGCGGGCATGCCTCGCCCCGATCTGGTTCTGCTCGATCTGAACCTGCCGCGTCTGGACGGACGCGAAGTGCTGGCCGCGATCAAGAAGGACCCGGATCTCAAGCAGATTCCGGTCGTGGTATTGACCAGTTCGCGCGCGGACGAGGACCTGTTGAAGGCCTACGATTCACATGCCAATTGCTATATCTCGAAGCCCGTGGGTTTCGAGGATTTCATGCAGGTCATACGCAGCATCGAGAATTTCTGGCTGACGATTGTCGTTTTGCCGCCAAGGGAATGAAATGGCGGTTGGGCAGGCCGCCCTCGAATGCACATGGGCGGCAGGTTCCACTCGATGCCCTTGGTGGGCTCGCGATTCAACGAGCGTGGGATGAGTCGACGAACTGCTTGAGCGAGGATGCGGCACTGGCCCGCACCTTGTTCCTGAGCAGGGGCGACCAGCCAAGCAGCACCCCGGATAGTCCCAATGCCTGGCGCGACCAGCGCCAGAACGCGAAGTGATCCGTCTGCTCCCGGATCAGTCCCGTTTCCATGCGAAAGGTGGAGTGCACCATGTTGTGCACGGGTCGCCCCGTGGATGAGAAGGTGTACCAGGCGTGCCAGGTGGCAGTGCCCTGGTCGTCCCGACACTGGATTGCCGAAGATTCCACGCGCAGGTCCTTGCCGCGCTGGCACAGCATTCGCCACATTGCGCCGACGTCGCTGCCGTGGAGGGTGAACACCGGGTCGGTGAATCGCGCATCCGCGTGGTAGCAGGCGGCCATGGTCTCGCCATCGCGCGCGCTGAACGCCCGGAAGAACCGCTCCAGCGTCTCGCGGTTGCGCTCAGGCACCGTTGCGTGTTCCCGCGATGCAGCGAATGATCATCGCAACGGTCAGGGCAGGGACGCCGGAGGCGCTTGGCCGGCGCTGGCCTTGCTTTCGCCTGCTTGCGGTGAAGCGGAGACTCCGTTTGCCAGTCCGGTTGCGTTGTCGTCGACGGCGTTGCTGACGTACCAGGGCGTGCCGTCCTTTTTCAGGAACAGACGGCGCATTTCCTCGAGATTGAATGGGCGTGAACCGATTCGACCGAACACCGCAACCTGGTGACCGGTTTCATCGACGGCACGATCACGCTCGAGTCCCCGTGACAACGAAAGCGCCGGTTTGCGGGTTGGATACCAGGCAATCAACTGCGGCTTGGGGTCCGGCGTGAAGCCGTAGAATTTCGGCTGTGATTCGGGTGAGGTGAGTTGCAGCACCTTGAGGCCGTTGGCGCCGTCGGCAACATAGGCAAACAGCGATGCGTTGGTGGTACCAACGATGATGTCGCGCGCATCGGTGATCTTGCCGTCCGCATTGAACATCTGGTACAGGCTCGGTCGCTCGGGATTGGTCACGTCGACGATGGCAATGCCCTCGGCGCCATTTGCCACGTAGGCAAAGGTGCGGGCGATGTGCAGCTTGTGCGGGTCACTGAGCGCAAGGGTGGCGGCGGCAACTTCGCGCGCCTGCTCCGGATGCGTCACGTCAACGACGTGCAAGCCATCGGCGGCAGTCACGAACAGGTAGCGGAACTGGACCTGGCTGGCCCGTGCGTTGGCGATGGGAATGGTCTTGAGCAAGCGCGGCTTGAGCGGGTCATCAAGATCGAGCACGACGATGCCGGCATCGGCGGCGATGTAGAACGTGGTGCCGGCAATGGCCAGGTGACGCGCGCCATTGAGAACGCCGTTCTCGTTCCATGTCATCGCCCGCTCGAGGAAGTTGTTGCGCGGTTCGCGGTCGCCAAGCGTGGCGATATCCGTGGCGATCAGGCCTTCCTGGGCGTCCGTGATGAATGCGTACTTGTAGACGGGGTGCGTGGCCTGTTCGCGATTCTTGTCGCGCATCAGCTCGCCTTCGTTGCGCTCGGGTATCACGGGTTGCGTGGTTGCCAATGCGATGCAGGTTGCATTGGCGGAGCGAATGGACGTGTCCTGGCCAAGCGGAGAGGCCGGAGCGGTGATGATCTTCTGCGAAATGCCCTTGTTGCCGATGCTGGCAACATCATAGATGTGGGCTCCACGCTCACCTTCTGCCGCGAACAGGTATTCGCCACGCAACTGGATGCAGCCTACGTTGCCTGCCGAATGGCGTTCAGCGTGCTTGAGCTTCTGGTCGTTCTTTTCATGGTCTGCAAACCAGTCCGGATAGGCATAGCGCTGCAGGTAGCTGCCGATGACGGCTTGTGGCTCATCCCATTCGGTGACCTGGACCGCATTGATCTCGCCGTCTCCGCCCACCCATGCATGCCAACCGACGAAATCGATGAACTTGGTGCCGAGCAACAGCAACTGGGCCATGATCGCGTTGTTGTCGTTGTTCTTCGACAGATGGCAATCCTCGCAATCCTTGGTCTCGGTCTTGCGTTCGGTATGCGGGTAATGCGGTGCGAACGCCTGCGAGCTGTAGCCGGAGGCCGCAACCGGCGGCTGCTGGACGTAGATCTTCTCGCGATTGATGTTGGTTGACGACAGCACGAGTGCCGAGGAGGAGCGCACCGGGGCGATCTTGGAACCCTTGATGTCGCCGTGCTTGCCGAGGAAGAACATCTGGTCACGGGCGACCTGTGGGTTGTAGGTTGCGAAGTTGCGCGTGGCGCCGCCCTCGTACTTGTGGCGCTCGGTTTTCCAGTTGGCCTGGATTGGCAAGTGGCAGCCGCCACAACTGGTGGTCCATGAGGTATGGCAGGCGTAGCACAGCATCTTGTCTTCGCTGTGGGCGCGCTGGTCCTTGGGTACATCGGCACCCCAACGCAACTGGTCGGTATCCATCGACATGGTGTGCGCGCGGGTGGCCTTGGCGTTGTAGCTGCCTGAAACGGGATCTGCGGTGTCCTTCACCAGCGACATGGTCCATTCCAGGTCGGGCGTGACGGCCGAACGCTGGATCAGCTTGTTGCCAACCCACTCGAAACGCTTCTTGCCATCCGGGTTGCGGATCAGCAGCAGGTCCGTTCCGAACTTGGATGCGGCAGGACCGGAGGTTTTGAGGGTGGGCAGCGCATCGGCCGTACCGTGGCAATCCTGGCACTGGATTTCTACCGCACCCATCACCTCGGCCTTGATGTAGCCGTTGCCGTGGTTGTCCTGGCCGAAATGACAATCCACACACTGCATGCCGACATCGACATGGATGGAGGACATGTGCACGCCCTTCTTCCACTTGTCCGGATCGTTGTCGGATATGGAATGGCCATCCTTGTCCAACAGGGTTCCCTTGCGGTCGCGCTTGTAGATGGCACGGAAATTCCAGCCATGGCCGTGATAGTCGGCGAACTGGGTGTCCTTCAATTGCGGGTTGAGCAGGGAAACATCCTTGGAGAACTCGGGATCCCCCCACTTGCCACGGATTGAAGCCTCTTCCGGATTGCGGTCGAGGATCTTGCGCATCTTCTCGGCGTCCGGATATTGCTGCTTCTCCGGCCACATGAAGGGTGCATCGGACTCGTAGTCCCACATGGTGTAGCCGAGCATGGTGTTGATGAACATGTTCGGCTGGTGCATGTGGCAGATCATGCATTGGCTGGTCGGGATGCGGCGCGTGAATTCGTGTTTGAGCGGATGACCTGGCTCGTCCTTCGGGATGGTCGGATCGACCTGCTGGCTGAGGCCGGTGTTGCCGAACTTCGCGTAGATGGCGGAATGGCGCGGATCGCGATCATTGGCATAAACGACGTGGCAGGCGCTGCAACCGGAAGAACGGAAGTCGCCGGGATTGTCGTTGGTGCCAAGCATCCAGATGAACGGGTCGTTGAGACGCGTCTTGGTGATGTTGAGTACCGGAATGGAAACCCGCAGAGCCGTACCGGGACCACGGAAAGACTGGCGGATATCGGGCCGGCCCGGTTCCTCCAGCTTCTGGATCTGACCGAACTCGTTGGGCAGTCCGATTTCGGTGAAGACGTTGTTCACGTTGCGACCGCCGCGCTCGAAGATGCGGAATACGTCACCAGGCGGAACCGTTTCCCATGCCGGCATGGGATTGATCTTCGGCAAGACGCCGTGCGCGTCCATGGTCGCGTCGTTGGGGATGCCGTTGTCGGCCGTCGTGCCGATTCCCTCGCGGTTGTAGGTCTCGCCGAGAATGGAATGCTTGAAGGGCAGGATGCCATTGTTGTAGGCCGCGGCGCCCCAGAACATCGCGGCATTGGCCATCAGGCTCTTTTCGTTGGCCTGGATCAGTGGCAGATGGCAGGCGCCGCAGGCTTCACGGGCGATGCGCAGATCGCCCGGATTGATGAAGCGGACGAATTCCGGCGATTCCTTGAGCAGCCAGGTGTAGCTGCGCACCGGGTTTGCGCTGGATTCCCAGAGCGCCGGGTAACGCGGCAACACGTGGGCCTGGTCGATGGCATTGCGATAAGCGAGTCCTTCGTGATCACCGGCAGGAGCGGTGACGCCGGCATTGCCGCCATGACAGTCGGTACAGCCCAGTACCACGGCTGGGCTGGCGTGCATGGTCTTGCGATCACTGTCGGTATGGCAACTGACGCAGCCTTGCGACTTCTCGTCGGCCTGCACCCAGGTCTGGAATGCCGGAGCACTCGGGGCAGTGACATAGTCGCGTTCGACGCGCTCGGCCTTTTCGCCGGACGCCTGGGCAGATCCTGCGAAGAGCAGGCAGCTGGCAAATGCAATGACAGCGATGGATCGCATCATGGTCCTGCGCGCCTCTTCAATACGTGAGAATCAGGTTGCCTAGCACCGAATAGTATTTGGTGTCTTCGCCGAACAGATCCTTGAGTCCCTGGCCGGGCAACAGGGTGGCCGCAGAGACGCGCAGGATGATGTTCTGGGTGTCGTACGGCCGCCAGATCCAGGCCACCGAAACATCGGTGCCGATGTTGCGACCGACATCGGCGGTGGCACGTGCCGCTTTCAGGATTTCCGTATCGGAGAACCAGAGTTCGTTGATGTTCGTGGAGATGCGCGATTGTGGAGTCACATCGAAGTCCGCGCCCACCCCGAGCAATTGGATGCCGGGATTGTCGAAATTGGATTGACCCTGTTCCTTGGACGAACGCAGGTTGGCGAGCAGCCCATTGCGGCTGGCCAGGGCCACGCCGCCACCTCCGATCAAGGGTACGTTCTGGCGAATCCAGTAACTGGTGTCCGCGCCGGCAAAGATCGGATTCTCGAAAATGGAATCAAATCCCGTGGAGCGGTCATCGTAGGGATCCTCGTCACCACTGGCCCAGGCCAACGAACCGCGCAGGCGGATCCAGTCGAAATCCATGGAGGCTTCCGCAGCCAGGAATCCCGCACGGATATCGGTGTCCTCGGCCACGAACACGCCAGGCTTCTGCTTGCCGAACGCGGCATACGCGGAAACCGTCAGGTTGAGCCGCCCGATGTGGCCATCGCCGTTGTAGCCCAGATAGGCGACGTCATAGGTGCGCGGAAATTCTCGACCGATGGCCGCCGGACGCTGGATGAAGCCATTGGAATCATAGAAGCTGGAGTCTTCGCGGTTGCGGTTGTAGGCAAATATCGCCTGGGAAACGAAACCGGTGTAGGGAAAGTCCTGGCGATACAGGTTGGCGATGAACACATCGTCATCACGCAGGCCCTTGGTGACGTCATTCAGGCCCGAGTTGATGTCCTTTTCGAGGCGACGGAACAGGGCGAGGTTGTATTGCCAGTGGTTGTTGTCGCGATTGCCGAAAAAGCGCACGCCGAGCTGGTTGTCCTGGAACAGGAATCCGCGGAAGTCCGAGGAGAACGGCTGGATGCCAACCCGAACCTCATCTACGTCATAGCGGGCAGATGCCGTGCGAAGGTCGCGTGTCCAGAACAGCTCCTGCACGCCGATGAATCCATCATCGCGCTCGGTTCCCAGGCGCGGGTCAAGATTAAGCGCACGGACTTCTTCGGTTCTTACCCGGTTGTAGTTGATGGCCAGGGTGGCCTTGAACTCGTCATCCGGTGGCTTGAATGCCGTATTGCCCTTGTACAACAGGAACGAGGTGATCGCGGTCTGCGCAAAGATGATCTGGTCGGTCTGGCCGAGCACGTCGTTGGAGCCGGGTTGATCTCCGGCCTGCGGACCCACCGGCGTTGGAATGCCACGCGGTTCGAGCAGGGTGTCGGAGATCCCGGTCATCGAGAAGAACCATTTGTCTTCGTTGATCGGCTTGTCGCCCTTGAGCACGTTCTGGTTGTACGGGTCGTACCACGGCGTATTGACGCCGAGGGCTTCCATGATTCGCCAGCGATCCGGCACGGGCACGAACTCGCCGACCTGATCGACCGGAGCCGGATTCAGGCCATCGGGGTTTTGCTCGACGAACATCGGCAACGGTTCCGGCGGATGCCCAGGGCGGCGCCGGGGAATCTGCGAAGCGTAGGGATCGTAGGTGGGCGCAGGGATGATTCCGATCATCTGCAGCCACGCCATCGGCGCGCTGCTGGTTTGTGCGGATGCACCCGAGGCGGCAGAAATCGCTGCCGTTGCCATGGCGAGGGTCAACAGACGGTGCTGGATGCCGATACGCATGTCACTTGCCCTCGCACACGTATTGCTCGGTGGAATTCAGGAACGGCGCCTGTGGGCACTGCACATAGAGCAGGCGGGCGCCTTGTGGCACAAGGGTGTCAGCCCGGATTCCCGTGGGCGCATTGCCGATGGCGCCGCCCAGGGTGATCCCGGCATTGTGCAAGCCGAGGAAGGCAACCATGTCGCTTTGGTCGGTGCCATCGCCGGATGCACCGATGCCGCCGACCAGCACGCCATTGCGATAAATGGGGACGCTGCCGCCAAACAGGGAAATGCCGTTGGCGATGCGATCCACTCCCGTGCAACTGGTTGGCACGTCGGTGAACGCCGGCAGGTCGGTCCCGTCCAGGTTCACGGTCAAGCCGCTTTGCTGGAGATAGTAGATCAGGAACGCGACGGTCTGCTGGTAGACGATATCGAGCTCAAGACCGGTCTTGAACACACTCCAGCTTTCAATGGGCGGGCTCAAGGGGCCGGGTGGGCGACCTGGCACGCCATCCGGATAGAACGGACGCGAGAGATTGCCGATGGCCCTGTTCGAATAGGCAATCGCGCCATCAGCAAGCGCGCTGGATTGCGGCAGGAACGCCTGGAATGCGCTGACGTAATCGGCCGGATCGCTGGCTGCCCCCGAGGTAAAGGAGATGCGGCCATTGGCGATATCCAGAGAGCCGGTCACGTAGTTGATGGGCGCGATCGAGGCAATATCCGCAGCCGCGTAGTCACCCGAGAAGAATGCCGCCGTGCGCGCCTTCTGCGTGGTCACGTCCACGGCATCAAGCAGTGAATCACGTGAACGCACGATGCCAAGCACGACGCCATTGGTATCCACCACGACGATGGTTTCACCCGCCGGGGAACCGAAGGGACGGCGCACCTGGGCGCGCGTGCGATTGGCAACGGCCAATGACTCGCGCAGCAGGGTGAGGACCTCGTTGGCCGTCAGTGCATCGGGACCGTCGGTGCCATCGCGCGGAGGAAAGCGGTTGGTGCCGGTTCCATCATCGACAACGAATGCATCCAGGCCAGGGAAATTGACCGGGTCGGGACGGATTCCGGATTCAACCTGGCCAAAGGCCAAGCCGCGCACGATGGTGCCGGTGAAAAACAGGGGGATCGGAATGACGCCGCCGGTTTCCGGGCCGAGGCTCGCGAAGGCAGGCGCTCCGGCCGGGTCCTGGGTGAGTCCGGCAAAATCAACATCCGCATAGCGCAGGCTCAAGCCGCCCGCAGTGATCTGGTTGGCGCGACGATCCGCGGGTGCGGCAAATCCGTAACTTCCGGCAATGGCAATGAACTCATCGATGTTGCGGTCGATGTCAGCGGTGCTGGTGTCCACGCCATAGGTTTCATCGGCTGCGACACCGACCGCTCCGACCGGAACACCGGCCTTGTAAAGCGGTACGCCGCCCGGATCGGCGGCCAGGCCGATTCCGGAGCGATGCGGTCCTGCGTCGGGCCCAATGCCATTGAACCGCCTGCTCAGATCCGAGCAGGGCAACTGTGAAAACTGCACGCCAAACAAGGGGCCGGAAGGTGCGCTGATGTCGCCGGGGGCAAAGTGCTCCTGGGCGACTTGTCCCGCGGTTCTCGAGGTGAAGGCATTGCCTTCGGATGAAAAGTAGTCGGCCGTGAGTGCCTTGGCGATGGCCGTAAGCTCGCTGGGAAGGGGGATTCCTTCCAGTCCACCGACGATGCCGCGACCGGAATTGACCAGCTGGGTCGGTGGGGCGCCCGTCATTCGATAGGCTCCCAATACATTGCCGACCCGATCGGTAACCACGATGGTTGCGGGTTTCGACAAGGCCCGCGCCTCGTTCACCGCCTGCGCAATGACCTTTTGAACATCGTCCACGGTGAGGAAGGAACTGGCGTTTGCGCAGGAGCCTGCGCAGCCGGAGTCACCGTTTCCCGATGGTGGTGGATTGTTCGTGCCGACATCGCTGTCGGTGTTGCTGCCTCCACCGCACGCAAACAGCATGCACAGTGACGTGAGCAGTGCGCCCAACCTGATGATCCGCATCCTCCCTCCCGTTGTCAGAGCTTTGCCTGCCTTCGGAACCCTGCGGGGATCATAGCTCAGAGAACCGAAGTCGCCTATTCCCTGTTGCAATCCTGACTGGTGCAACAGGCGATTCAGGCAGGCTCCTGGCTTGCGCGAATCACCTGCTGCCGGGCTTGTCGAGGGTCAGGGTTTTGGACTGATGGTAGGCATGGCAAGCAATACAGGTGCTGGCCACCCTGTCGCTGGCGTGTGCGCCCGCATGGCATTGTCGGCAATTGTCGATGCCGGGGATGAGCAAGTCATTCGAAGCCTGTGAACGCTCGGCGCCGGCATGGCAATCGGCGCATTTCATGGTTTCGTGGCGGGCATGGCTGAAGCGCGCATCGGCATACCAGACTCCGGAAACCCTGACCGGCGCCACCTTCCAGTCGGATTCGCCGGAGGGCGGGGAGATCGAGTGGCAGGTAACGCACGCCTTGCCGGTGAAGAGCGTTCGCGCCGCTTCGCGGGCGCGATCACGCGCCCAGGACAATGCTTCAACCTGTTCCTGGCGTGACATCGGTGGCGAACCCGGACGGCGCCGCTCCTGCACGATGGTGGGTGCACGCGCGTCGGCATAGCCACCTTCGAGTCCGCGCCGGGCGTAGAACTCGTCGAGCGTATAGGTGACGGCAGCAACATCGGCGTGCGGAACCTCCCGTCCTGGGGCAAGCGTGTCGAAACCCAACTGATGACATTCGTGGCACATGCTCTCGAAGGCGATCGGTTGCATGGCGGATCCCGCGGCATCGGGCAGATGGCAGTTGGCGCAGGTCAGGGTCTTGCGGCCATTGGGGGTATTGAGGCCGTCTGCCTTCAGGTGCTTCTCGTGGTTGAATTTGAGGCCCGAATTTTCCTTGAGACCGGCGGTCCAGGTCATCGACTTGGGCATGAATTCGCCATTGCCAGCCCAGCCGGGCAGGTTGATGTGGAACTCGGGATGCGCCTTGCCGAAATCCGAAATGTCTGCGACCTGGCTGGCGCCGGCCGTGCGTGATTTGAGATCGGCATGGCAATCCGAACACAGCGACTGCTTGCGGCTGACCATGCCACGCTCGCCATTGTGATCCTGATGACAGGTTCCGCAACGAGCGTCGCCCAGTTCGGGAATGTTGAATCTTGCCGGATCCGCATGGGCCCTGGTTTTCACGTGGCAGGACGTGCAGGCATTGTCCCGCACCATGAGGAAGGCGTGCTGGTGGCAACGCTTGCAGTCGGTTGCAAAGAACTGGTGTGCGGCGTCCACTTCTCCGGGATTCCAGAACGAGGTGCTGGGCAGTGGTGAATAGCGCAATACGGTGTTGAAGCCGGGTATGACGTGGGTCGAGGCCGGCAGGATCAGGCCCAATGCCAGGACCAGGATGAACCCGGTCCAGGAAGGCCAGCGCTTGGCGATCCAGGTCTGCTCAAGGCTGGTTGGCTTGCTGCGGCTGGAGCGGATGGCAGCTTGTTCACTCTTGTCGATTGTGGACACTTCAACGGCGGCGTCGAACTCTCCGCGCGCATCAAGCAGGGTCAGGCGCGTGGAGCCCAACTCGATGACTGCGCCCGTACCGACGGCTTTCGTGTAGGTGATCTCGCCATTGACGCGGATGCCGGCGACGATGAGCGACTCGACACGATATTGGCCATTGCCCAAGGCGGTGACACTGGCATGGTTGAGTGCAGCGCGAAGGTCGGGCAGGAAAATGGCCTGGTCCGCTGCGCGTCCTATGGTGAGGATTTCACCGAAGTGGATGTCGTCCTCGTAGGAGATCGAACCCTTGCCCTTCTTCAGGACGCGTCGTATCAGCCAACGCATGGGCCTGGCCTCCTGAGGCAGGTCTGAACAAGTATTGTCGCGAGCAGGCTCGCTCCCGCCATTGCTTGATTTTGTGGGAGCGAGCCTGCTCGCGACGAATGAGTTCCGTCCTTGTTCAGGGTTTCCCCAACGCGTAAGCATGATTTCCGGGTGCGGGTCATGGCTTGCGGGTTACCAGTAGAAGAACACGGACACGATGTGGCCGATGAGGGCCGCGAGCAGGGTGACCGACAACGGAACGTGGAAGTACAGCCAGATCTCCATGATTGCCTGGTACTGGATGTCGCGGGCGACGCGGGTCGCCAGCGAGCGCTTGCGTGAGAGCATGTCGATGAGTTTGCGCAGGGCTTCGGCCTGCTTGTCATCGGCGCGGCCGGCCAGGAAATCAACCATCATGATCATGGTCTGGCCGGCCTGCATGGGGGCAGGTGCCGCACCGAGTTGGGTTTCGCGTTGTTCCATGGCGCTGCGGATCTTGGCGATGGCAATGTCGGAGCCATCGCGCGCGCGCAACTGGGTCAGCACGCCGCCGCCGAGTTTGGTGTTTTCGATCGAACGCAGAACCACGGCATGGATTTCCGGTGCGATGCCGTCTGCCAGGTTCAAGGCGTTCTGGTCGATCTCGCTGATCTCCTCGAGCATCGCATCGCGGGTGGCGCTCTCGCGGTTGCGTGTCATCAGGGTCGGATAGCGAAGGTAGGCATACACGCCGAAAAAGCCGCTGAAAATCACGATCAGCATGAGCACGAGGGCAAAGGTGTGCAGGTTCCAGCCAAACTGGAAACCGCAATGCAGCAGGGTGATGAGGATCAGGCTGGTGCCAAGGTAGATGTGCGCGGACAGCCAGCCACGCGTGGTGCCCATGTTGGTGGCATAGCTGCGCTTGCGGATGCCGAACAGCATCAGCCAGACGATCAGCAAGGCGGCAATGGTGCCGAGGGTGTAGCCAAGCCAGGTGCCGCCATTGGGGGCCACCGCGGGATCGTGCCAAACGTACAAGGCAATCGAGACGACGCAAAGCACGATCGATATCCACAGATAGCGGGACTTTGCGTAGGTGAGGATGGAATCGTGCACGGACTACTCCCGCACTGCCAAGTGGCGGAAATGGATCGGCTTCGGTCCGATGCGGCTTTCCGCGCAGTGGTCGTGCGCAGTCATATCAACGTCGCGACTGGGCATAGGCCGGGAATTCCTCGGGGCTGATGCGGATGGCAGCGCCCGTGGGACACGCACGCACACATGCGGCGCCACCAGCCTGATCCTTGCACATGTCGCATTTGACCGCCTTCTTCAACTTGGGATCATGTTCCGCATCAGGATCGTAAGGTGCCTCACCGGGACCCGGGCCGCGCCCGAACAGCAGCCACTGGATCAATCCGGGTTTCCTGGGCGGCTTGCTCGCCATGTGGATCACGCCATACGGACAGTTGCGCACGCAGTTGCCACAACCGATGCAGTTGTCGGCGATGAACACCTCGCCATTGGGTGCCCTGCGGATTGCATCGGGCGGACAGTCCTTCATGCAATGGGGGTGTTCGCAATGGCGGCATGAGGTGGGTACATGCACGTTGGCGAAGGTCGGACCCGCTTCGCGATCCAGTCGCGAGGTGCCGCCGTGGGTTTCCGCACAGGCCTTCTCGCAATTGTCGCAACGAACGCAGAGCGATTCGTCGATCAGCAGGATGTCGGTTGCTTCTCCGGCGCCCTGCGCCATGAGGAAGGAGATGATGTCTCCGCCGCCAGGCAAGGCCTGCATGGACAGGTTGGCTGCGGTGCGATCCTTGAATTCCTTCTGCAGGCGCAGGCGCAGCGCCGGAATGCGGTTGAGCAGCTTCTTGAAGGCGGCGCCGTCGAGTTGGATGGTCTCGGTGGCGATCGCAGCGCGTGCTGTTGCGGAACGCTTGGCTTCACCCATCAGGGCCATTTCACCAACGTAATTGCCTGCCGCGACATAGGTCAGCACAATGTCCTTGCCGCCGATGTTGCGCGAGATGGTCAGCGAGCCAAGCCGGACCAGGTGCAGGCAATCACCCTCATCGCCCTCCTGGAATACCAGCTCTCCCGCCTTGTATCGCTTGAGGCTTGCACCGCTGGCCAGGTCCTGCAACTGCTCGGGACTTGCCTCCGCCGCAAATCGCGAACGGATGGCGCGGGTGATGAAGGCGCGATCGATTTCCGCCTTCACGGCTTCAACCGAACTGATGAGCCGGTTCATTGACCTGCGCGGTGTTTCCACCAGGATGCAGTTGGGTCCGGCCTTGACGGTGGCGGTGCGACGACGACCGGAGATCAGGCTCATCTCGCCAAAAAACTCGCCACGCCTCAGGATCACCGGGGCCGGCTTGTCCTCGACCACGATATGCACCTCACCTTCCACGATCGAGTAGAAGCTGTTGGTGTAGTCATTGCGCTCGAAGATGATCTCGCCCTGGGCCGGAGTGCGGATGTCCGAATCGAGCATGAATTCGCGCATCTGCAACGGTGTGATATGCGAGAGCAGGGGAACATTGCGCTGGATCTGGGCAAGGGTCTGTTCGACCGTGCCGATTCCCTTGAGGTTGTTGAACTTGGCCTTGAGCAGGGGGGCATCGGCGGGCTCCACCGGATTTCCGGTGATGTACTCGATGACTTCGTAGCCCTGGTTCATGGCTTGCTTGATGAGCGGGTAGCCACCCAGGGCGCCGACGATATACAGGCCCTTCACGTTGGACTCGTACTGGGCGCTGATCGCGGGAACGGATGCCGGATCCTTGCTCGGGAACACCACGCCGCAGCCTTCAACGAATCCGCGCGGGGCAGTGGCCCCGAGTCGCGCGATGACGCGATCCAGCAGGATCTGCGCGCGCCCGTTCGAGGTGTTCAGGATCATGCGGCCGGGCTTGCGGCCCGCGCTCAGGGCCTCGACCTTTTCCGGGGCGGAGTTGTAGTAACACTCGATGACACCGTCGTCGATGGCCTTGAGGATGGCCTGCTCGTTGCCTTTCTTGGCGCGTGCGAATTCGTCCTTGCGATTGATGATGATGACGTTGTTCTGCCTGGCCAGGGCCACGGCGTTTTCGATGGCGGCATCGCCGGCACCCACGACGACAATGGTTTCGCCCTCGTAGGCTTCGGGGTCGTCGAGCTGGTACTGCACGAAAGGGAGGTCTTCCCCGGGCACCCCCAGCTTGCGCAGGTTTCCCTGCAGGCCGATGCCAAGCACGACCGCTTCGGCCTCCACGGTTCTTCCGTTCTGGCATCTCAACTCGAAAATGCCATCGGCACGGCGCTGAATGGCCGAAACCTCATGCTGGTAGCGAACGTTGACCTTCAGCTTTGCGGTTGACTCGTCCCACTTGCCGAGAATCGTCTCGCGCAAACCCGCTTCGAACGGAATGGGAGAGCGCAATGGCAGGATTGCCGGTTCATCCATCACGTACTTTCCCTTCTGGTACAGGAAAATCGTGTTGGAAAGATGTGGTTCCGCTTCCAGCAGGACATGGGAGATGTTGCGCTCGGCCGCGCGCGCGGCAGCGGAGAGGCCTCCGGGTCCGGAGCCGACAATGGCGATCTTGAAACGCTCAGCCATGAAAATCCTCCCCTGCCTGCCGATCATACCGAAGCGCATGCGGGAGGTGAACGTGAAATCTCACCCGTGCGAGCAGGCGCAGTAGGATGGCGCTTGTATCCCGGAGACCGCGAGCATGCCGCAACCGCAAGCCATTGCATCGATCGATGCCTGTGTAGAGCGCATAGTTGAGGCCTGCGGCGAACACATCGTGCTGGCCACGCCGCTTGGATTGGGCAAGCCGAATCGGTTGATCAATGCATTGTATCGACGCATCGCCAGGGATCCGGGGCGCAGGTTGACCATTCACACCGCGCTTTCGCTGGATCCACCTTCACCTTCCGGTGACATCGAGAGGCGCTTTGCCGGTCCATTTCTCGATCGTCATTTTGGTCCCGGCTATCCACGCCTTGAGTATGTCGCGGCCATGCAATCGGACAGCCTGCCGGCGAATGTGCATGTGCACGAGTTCTACTTCCAGTCCGGATCCATGTTGCGCTCGGGCACTGCACAGCGCGATTACGTCAGCCTGAACTACACGCAGGTTGCACGTGACGTGGCCGATTCCGGGGTCAATGTGGTGGTGCAGGCGGTGGCAAGGCGCATGCGCGGTGGAACCGCCAGGTACAGCCTTTCCTGCAACCCCGATGTCACCCTTGACTTGCTCGACTGTCTGGCGAGGGCGGGCATGCCCAAGCCGCTGGTCATCGGCGTCGTGCATGCGGAACTTCCGTTTCTTGGCGGCGATGCGGACATCGCGGACGCGTGCGGGGTGCTGGATATCGTGCTCGAGGATGCAAGCAGTTCGCATCGCTTGTTCGCACTGCCGCGCGAGGATGTCGATGATGTCGAATACGCGATTGGCTTGCATGCGAGCACATTGGTTGCCGATGGCGGAACCCTGCAAATTGGAATCGGTGCGCTTTCCGATGCCCTGGTGCAGGCATTGATCCTGAGGCATCAGCGCAATGCGGACTACCGGGAGATTCTGGAACCTTTGGAGGGAAGCAACGAGGGAAACCTGTTGGCGCAACGCGTCGGCGGTGACGGGACATTCAGGCGTGGTCTGTACGGATCGAGCGAAATGATCATGGATGGATTCATGCATCTTCGAAAAGCCGGCATCCTGGGGCGCATGGTCTTCGACGATGCCGCCTTGCAGTCATTGCTTGATGAGGAACGGATTGGCCTGACCCTGAGTGCCGGGGATGCGGCAACCTTGCGTGTCGCCGGGTTCTTGCCCAAGGTCCTCGATCAATTGGGCCTGGATCGCATGCGCCGCTTCGGAATCCTGCCCGCGGGCAGTCGATTGCAGGGCGGGTACCTTCATGTCGGGATGGGTGTTTCGCTGCGCAATGATTTCGATGATCCGCAGTCCCTGACGTCGCTCGAAGGGGTAATCAACGGCAGGACCTTGTGCGGTGGTCGCTACCTGCAGGGCGGGTTTTGCCTGGGTTCCACTCTGCTTTACGAGTGGCTGCGCAACCTGCGTGACGACGACTACGACGGCCTGTCGATGAACCGGATTTCCGAGGTCAACCGCTTGCAGCGGGGGCAAGAGGCACTGGCTACGCGCCAGCGCAGGAAGGCGCGCTTCTTCAATACCTGCATGATGGCCACACCGTTGGGCGCAGCGGTTTCCGATGCGCTTGAGGATGGTCGCGTGGTCAGTGGTGTGGGTGGGCAGTATGATTTTGTCAGCCTGGCCAGCCAGCTCGACGATGCCCGCTCGATACTGATGCTGCGCGCTACACGTACCGTCAAGGGGCGACTGGAATCCAACATCCGCTGGAATTACGGTCACGCAACGATTCCACGCCACATGCGCGACATATTCGTCAGCGAGTACGGGATTGCCGACCTGCGCGGAAAGTCCGACCAGGAATGCGTTGTGGCGATGCTTGCCATCTGCGATGCGAGGTTTCATGACCAACTGGTCCGACAAGCGATCCATGCCCGCAAGCTGCCGTCTGGTTTTCGGATTCCGGAAGCCTGGAAACGCAATACGCGTGAAGACCTTGGCATGCGCCTGGCCCCGTTCCGCGTGCGTGGTCTGTTGCCAGCCTATCCCTTTGGCAGTGACTTCAGTGCGCTTGAGTTGCGCTTGTTGCAGGCGCTCGGCACCCTCAAGCGTTCCATTTCAAGTCCCCGGCATTGGCCTCGAATCGTATTGGCACTGCTGGGCGCGGGGGTACAAGATGCCGAGGCGCTTGCGCGCATGGGGCTTTCACGGCCACGTGGATTGCGGGAACGTATCCTGGCCCGTCTTCTGGGCGGAATGCTGAGGGAGTATTGATGCAGGTAGATCGGGTTTCCGGGGCAGGCAGGGCGCATGCGCGTTGCCAGTCCGCGTTCATTGGTATATTCGCAGCGGAACGCATGCCCCATGGAGCATGCAGGGTATTGCAAGATGACTGACAGCCTGCGTCGCCTGTTGCGTGATGTTGCGGAGCGACGCGTTCCGAAACCGGGCGATTTCAATACCGACCCGCGCGCGGTCCGTACCTGGGTGGCGGCCCTGCCGTTGGCCAATTTTGCGGCAACTGCGCGCATGCTGGTCGATGCCTTGCGCACGTTGAATGGTCTGCGCATTGCCCCGGCAGAACGATTCGAGGTTCTGGAAATCCTGCGTGGCCCGGTCGTGCAACTGGCTGCCCTCGTCGACAAGCAGATACTCGGGGCCAGTTTTCCGTTGCCTCCGCAGCGGGCAGAGCTTGGCGTCGTTTCCCAGGAATTCCAGAACCAACTGGCACTGGGATACCGCATGGTGTTGCACGATTTCTGTGCGCCTGCAGGTCATGTGCCCATGTTGCGTGGCAAGCAGGTTGCGGCGGCGGCGACTCGTGCGCTGGTACATGCCGGTGCGCGCCTGCACAAGGCGTATTTGCTGTATCGAACCCCCCCGGTTGGAGCGTGGCAGCAACTGCATGACACCTACCGATTCATTGCATCCGTCAACCTCGAAACCCGCATGGTGGATGATGCCGTGGCCGGGTCGGCGACCTGTGCGCGGACTGCCTACGTTCACGCCTTGCTGCTTGCGTTGGCCAATCCCTACCGTCACAGCCAGCGCGAATTGATGGATGCCATTGCGCTGACCGGGATTTTTGCCGGCCAATGCGAATTGGAAACCGCGCCGGTTCAAGGTCGGCTGGCGCACGTGGTCGATGCGAATTCCGATCATGGTCCGGGTTATTTGCCGGAGGAACGCAACGAAGCGACCACCGGAGTTCTCTACCTCGACATCTCGGCGCTCCTGAACCACATCGAGGGGCAGGTTTCGCGCTTGCCGCCCGGCATCCGTCTGGTGAGCTTCAGGTTGCGCGGTGGCAGCCCGGTCCAGGTGGACATCGACCTGGCCCAGCGACTGGTCGATGGCTGGACTTCCGACGGGACGCGCAGCGATGCGCGACTGACGGGCGGATATACCTTGTCCAGCGTGATCGGCCTGCATGACCTTCACTACGTTTTGGCGGGCAATGAGGATTTCGAAGCCTTCCTGCGGCGCATTCGAGGCGCGATGATCCAGCTCTCCGATCAGGATTCCGGTGCGAGTTGGGGCCGCAACGCGGCGGATTCGATGCGCACCCAGCCCCTGCGCATGACCGTCGTTGACCAGAGCTTTGGCGGATATCGTGTGTACTGGGATCGTGGCAATCCGGGTGAGACGGTCAGGGTCAAGGTCGGCGAGTTGGTTGGCATGGCCTTGTCCGACTCTGATGGGCAGGCCAACGACTGGATGGTCGGCGTCATCCGTTGGATGCGTATTGATGATGATGGCCGGGTCCATGCGGGCATCAGCCTGATGGCGCGCCGCTCCATGGCCATCGGCGTCAATGCGGTCAGTGCAGACGGCATGTCCCAGCGTGATCATCGTGGCATCCTGCTGTCGCCCATGCGTTCCGAGGAAGCTGCCATCTACAGCTCCATGCTGACTCCGGGCCTGTTTGAGCGGGATGCACACGCGCTGCGCCTGACCCTGCCAGCCGATATCCATCGTTGGCCATCGAGCGCCTGTTCGCTGTCGGTTGCCGGAGCGGGTTTGATGGAATCGGCCGGTGCCTACCTGCGCTTTGCATTGCCCCCGCTGGACCTTCCCGAAGAATTGCCCTTGTCGGTATCACGCGTCGATCCGGATTCGATTGAACAGGTCTGAGTGGCTTATCCGGCATACTAGTGTTCTTCGGCGCAGCCTTGCCGTCCGCACAGCGTGAAATGACTTCCCAAATTCCAGATGAACACAAACGTCGCCCGAGCACTGGCGTCGCTGTCGGCTCCGTGGTGATCGGTGGTTCAAGGCCGATCGTCGTGCAGTCAATGACCAATACCGATACTGCCGATGTGGTCGGCTCGGCGAAGCAGGTTGCAGAGCTGGCCCGGGCCGGGTCGGAACTGGTGCGCCTGACGGTGAACAACGCCGCGGCTGCTGCTGCGATCCCCCGCATCCGCGACCGCCTGAACATGATGGGCGTGCAGGTGCCGCTGATTGGCGATTTCCACTACAACGGCCATCAATTGCTGGCGGACGAGCCTGCTGCTGCAGAAGCCCTGGCCAAGTACCGGATCAATCCGGGCAATGTCGGGTTTGGGCACAAGAAGGACAGCCAGTTCAGTTCCATCATCGAGACTGCACTGCGATACGGCAAACCCGTTCGCATCGGCGCCAACTGGGGTTCCCTGGATCAGCAGATGGTGGCCAGCCTGATGGATGAGAACCGCACGCGTGTTGAACCCTGGGATGCGGCGCGGGTTGGCCGCGAAGCCCTGATCCGCTCGGCGCTCGACTCGGCGCGCAGGGCGCAAGACCTGGGAATGGGGAGCGACAACATCGTGATTTCCTGCAAAGTGTCTGGCGTGCAGGAACTGATTGCCGTGTATCGCGACCTGGCCGCGCGTTGCAGCCATGCCTTGCACCTGGGGCTTACCGAAGCAGGCATGGGATCAAAGGGAATTGTTGCTTCCACCGCGGCGCTGGCAGTTCTCCTTCAGGAAGGCATAGGCGATACGATCCGCATCTCGTTGACTCCGGAGCCAGACGAATCGCGCACGCGGGAAGTCATCGTTGCCCAGGAATTGTTGCAAACCATGGGCCTGCGTGCGTTCACGCCGATGGTGACGGCCTGCCCGGGATGCGGGCGCACCACCAGTTCACTGTTCCAGGAGCTGGCGAAATCGGTGCAGGAGCATGTGCGCGCGAAGATGCCGGAGTGGCGCCTGAAATTCGATGGCGTCGAGAACATGACCTTGGCGGTGATGGGCTGCGTGGTGAATGGTCCAGGTGAATCCAAGCATGCAAACATCGGCATTTCCCTGCCGGGAACGGGTGAAGCCCCGGCCGCGCCTGTGTTCATCGATGGCAAGAAGGCAATGACGCTTCGCGGCGAAGACATTGCCGGCGAGTTCATTGCGGTGGTGGAGGAATACGTGGAGCGTAGCTACCGCAGCCGGGGATCGGCCTGAGGAAGCTCTGATTTTGCTCGTCATCCCGGAATCGCAAAGCGATATCCGGGATCCAGTGCCGTTGTCCTTCAACAGGTTGTAAAAAAGTCACTGGGTTGACTCGCCGCTCCTGCGGCTCGCCCATTGGGTCATCGGCCATAGGAATGTTCGCTCCGGCTTCCTGCCTGCGCGGTCCGCCTTCGCGGGAACGACGAAAACCATGGTTAATCAGAGTTTCCCTAAAGCTCGGGTCGATTGACCGGTTTAAGAGAAAATCGGGGCACGAAGCGAAGCGCGTCGATGCCTGCGCCATGACGAGATTGCACTTTAACAAAGTCACGCAAGCGTTTGTTTGTACAGGATCAAATAGAACGCGCAGGGGTGCGGGACTGGACTGCTCGCGAGCAGCCTTGCGGGTAATCACGAAGCACAGGGCGTGGGTGCTGCGGGCCGAATCCTGCAAGCTGCGCAGTTCCGCATAGCCGGCATCCGGCAACCAAGCCACAAGGGCATCGCAACCACCCGCCCGCAGACACTGGGCGGCGCTCCAGTGAGACGCAGCGTGCTCGGGTTGGATAGTCACCCATTGCCCACGACTGCGCGCAGGGGTTTCCGCGTCAGGCTGGCAGAGATTCCGGGGAGGATCGATCAGGACGACGCGACGCCCACGTTCCAGCAGCGTCTGCAGGATTGCTTGCACGAGATCAAATGCCGCCTTGCCATCATCGGACAGGATCTCGATCAGCGTACCCCTGGGCCAGAGGCCGCCCGGCAGGCGGGCATCCAGCGCGTCGAGTCCGCTGGGCAGTGAGGCCGTTGCGCCGGTTGATGCCCTTGATGCGCGGTAAGTTCTCGGGTTCACCTCAGGTTCTCCGGATCATGCCGACGTAGATGCCTTCGATGGCAAAGTGCGTTGTCGTCGGATCCACATCAATGGGCTGGAACTCGGGATTGCTCGGCAGCAGACGCACCTTGCCGTTCCTCAACTCCAGGGTTTTGAGAGTGACCTCATCGTCGATGCGCGCGACCACGATGCGGCCGTTGTCGGCATGGTCGGTGCGATGCACGGCAGCCAGGTCTCCATGCAGGATTCCGGCATCGCGCATGCTGGAGCCGACCACGCGCAGGAAATAATCTGGGCGGGGCCGGAACAGATTGGCGTCGATGCCAAACTCGCCCTCGATGTTTTCTATGGCAAGAATCGGACTGCCGGCGGCGACCCGACCGACGAGGGGGAGCGTCATTGATGCCGCCGGCGTCCGAGAAAGGTGTTTTACGCGCAATCCCCGGTGCGGGCTGCGTTCCAACATGCCCTTGCGTACCAGGGCATCCACGTAGTCCTGCGCAGAGCTGTGCCTGGCCAGCCCCATGGCCTCTGCAATCTCGCGCAGGGTCGGGGTGCGCTCGTGCTCGCGCGTGAACTCGCGGATGTGTTCGAGTACGCGGCGCTGGTTGCGGGTCAGGCTGATCTCGTCCATACATACTAATGTACGTATTTCCGGCCTCGATTGTCAAGCGAGACGCTGAGGCCGAGTGGAAATATGGAATGAACCAACGCGGGGTAGCCGTTCCCGCCTGGGCGCTCATTCTGCAAAGGATCCAATGTGAGAGTCGGGCTGCTAGGGTCAACTGGAAGTGCGCGGATCCCGAAGCAATTCGATAACCTCCCATATCAATGCAGCCGCAGAAAGAACATTCACTGGATTTTCGGTGGAGCTTCGAAGGCGTTCCTGAACTCTGGCTTCAACAAGTCGCTCAGCTTGTCGATTGAAATGTCACCGACCACGAGATCTCCGCTTCCGGGAATGGTTTCTTCTTCCTGGAAGTAGATATGCAACGTCACATCGCCGAACGCATGATCGACATTAATCCTTACATCCCGGTAATGCTCTGGTCGCGGTGTGGTAGCCAGTTTCCATGCTCTGGCATATTCGGTCTGGTAGTGACGTTGAGCCGCATCTGACCTTTTGCGCTCTTCTACTGGATCTTCCAATTCGAAGAAAAACGCCTTCGGTGGCGGACGTCGTCCGCTTACCAAGATGCTGATGCGCTCGCGTGCCGCTTGGGGATTCGTAAAGAAATCGTCGAAAGTCACGAACTGGCCTGATGTGAAATGGAATAGCCATGTTCCATGGTCACATTTTGATTGTCCAGCATCTCTGAGGCAACTTTGGCACGATAATGACGCAAGCTCGAAAGTCTTGTCTCCACGGCAGGACATTCGCAACGTAGGCACGATCGGATCGGATTGCGCTCGCTCGCGTGATTTTTTGAGGCGCATCTTCTGGTTGTCGGCGAATTCGCGTTGTACGTACCCCAAGGGGGCCATCAAAGAATCTGTACCCTTGTATTGGATGACATATGGGTGTCCATTGATTGTCCCGGCCTCGTATGAGTCTGGTGCGCCGAAACTGTGCCTATGCGCAAGTTTCGCGGAATAGGGGTTGTCGCTGGATGATGAGTCGAATTCTTCCATCGCGGCTCTCGAAGCAGACAACAATAATTGGGTCTCCGGGATCGAAAGTCGGCGGTGCTCCGGTTCAAGAAGGTGGACGCACAGTTTGTCGTCGTCTATTTCCTTCATTTTCCAGCGAAACAATGTGTTTCTGATGCGCTGCTGTTGCGACCACTCGGAAGGTGAGTCGGCATTTAATCTCGAAATGGAACACTCGACGAGTCTCCGATTAAAGTAGTCCTGGATCTCAAAGATTGGCAGCAGCCGGTCTGCATAAGTGGATTCGAGTCTCTGCAGCGCAGGTGATGCATCGGCTCGGGCTGTTGGGCCGATCAAGGTGAGCAACGAGAGAAGCATTCCAGAAGCAAAATTGAAAATGGTCATGCGTGCTCCTGTCGATGCTGTGTTCGGTAGCAAAGGCGAATTGAGCAAGGTGCGGGCCGGTTGTTTTTGCCTTTCCCGCATCGATCCAAAGCGCCCCCTTCAGCCCTCCGGGCAGCTTCCCCCGCTTCGCAGAGGAAGCGAACTCGCGCGCTGCGCGATTCTTTCGGTTTCAGCCGGCTTTCTTGCGCGCAAGCTTGAGCCAGGTGTCGACAACGGTGTCGGGATTCAGGGAAACCGATTCGATGCCTTCATCCATCAGCCATTCGGCCAGGTCGGGATGATCGCTGGGGCCCTGGCCGCAGATGCCGACATACTTGCCCTTGCGGCGGGCGGCCTTGATGGCCATCGAAAGCAGCTTCTTGACCGCAGGGTCGCGCTCGTCAAACAGCTTGGCGACGATGCTCGAGTCGCGATCAAGTCCAAGCGACAACTGGGTGAGGTCATTCGAACCAATCGAAAACCCGTCAAAGATGTCGAGGAACTCGTCTGCGAGCAGGGCATTGGACGGCACCTCGCACATCATAATGATCTTGAGGCCGTTCTCACCTTGCCTGAGGCCATTTTCGGCCAGCACTTCGACGACCCGGCGGCCTTCGTCCAGGGTTCGCACGAAGGGAATCATGACCCATGCGTTGCCAAGGCCCATTTGCTCGCGCACCTTTTTCATGGCCCGGCACTCGAGCGCAAAGGCGTCCGCAAAGGAAGGATCGATGTAGCGGCTGGCGCCACGGAATCCGATCATCGGATTCTCTTCGTGCGGTTCGTAGTTGGATCCACCGATCAGGTTCGCGTATTCATTGGACTTGAAGTCCGACAGGCGCACGATGACCGGCTGTGGGGCGAATGCAGCGGTGATGGTGGCGATACCCTCGGCAAGTCGATCCACGTAGAAGTCCACCGGACTGGCATAGCCGGCGATGCGCTCGTCGATCTTGCGTCGGGTCTCGGCATCCTGCTTTTCATAATTGAGCAGTGCCTTGGGATGCACGCCGATATGGCTGGCAATGATCATCTCCAGCCGCGCCAGTCCAACACCGGCATTCGGCAGCATGGCGAAGTCGAACGCGCGCTCCGGATTGGCCACGTTCATCATGATCTTGAGCGGAGCTTCCGGCATTTGTCCGAGATCTGCAGTGACCCGCTCGAACGGCAACTTGCCGGCGTAGATGAATCCGGTATCGCCCTCGGCACAGTACACGGTCACTTCTCTGCCATCGTCAATCGAATCCAGCGCATTGCCGGTACCGACGATGGCGGGAACGCCAAGTTCACGCGCAATGATGGCGGCATGGCAGGTGCGTCCGCCGCGGTTGGTGACAATGGCGGCGGCGCGCTTCATTACCGGTTCCCAATCCGGGTCGGTCATGTCCGCGACCAGCACATCCCCTGGTTGCACGCGATCCATGTCCCTGATCGAACGCACCACGCGCGCGATGCCGCTGCCGATCTTCTGTCCTACCGAGCGGCCTTCGGCCAGAACCTCGCCGCGTTGTTTCAGTTGGAAACGTTCAATCTGGGTGGCGCGGGCGCGGGATTTCACGGTTTCCGGGCGCGCCTGCACGATGTAGAGCTTGCCGGTACCGCCATCCAGCGCCCATTCGATATCCATGGGCCGGCCATAGTGCTGTTCGATGGTCAGGGCCTGACGCGAGAGCTCATGCACCTGATCATCGCTGAGGCAGAAGCGGTTGCGATCCGCGGCAGGTGTTTCCTCGATGCGCACCCGTTCTCCGGGCTTGTCCGAGTACACCATGCGCTGCTGCTTGGAACCGAGTTGGCGGCGCAGGATGGCCGGCTTGCCGGCCTTGAGGGTGGGCTTGTAGACATAGAATTCGTCGGGATTGACCGCGCCCTGCACAACCATCTCGCCGAGGCCGTAGCTGCCGGTGACAAACACCGCATCGCGGAAACCCGACTCGGTATCCAGCGTGAACAGCACGCCGGAAGCGCCGATGTCCGATCGAACCATCAATTGCACACCAGCGGAAAGGAATACGTCCTCGTGCTTGAAGCCGTGATGCACGCGGTAGGCAATGGCGCGGTCGTTGTACAGGGAGGCAAAGACTTCCTTGACCTTGTGGATCACGTCGTCCGCGCCACTGACGTTGAGGAAGGTTTCCTGTTGCCCGGCGAACGAGGCATCGGGCAAGTCCTCGGCAGTGGCGGAGGAGCGCACGGCCACGGCGATATCGGCAGCTCCTGCCTTTTCACACAGGGTTTGATAGGCCGCGCGCACGGCCGTGTCGAATTCCGGGATCAGTGGTGTCTCGATGACCCAGCGACGGATTTCGGTACCGGCCGTGGCGAGCGCCGCCACATCCTCGACATCCAGGCTGGCCAGACGATCCTGGATCTTCTGCGCAAGCCCGCTCTGGGCGATGAACTGTTTGAACGCATCCGCCGTCGTCGCAAATCCGCCCGGTACCGAAACCCCGAGTTTGGACAGATGGCCAATCATCTCGCCAAGCGAGGAGTTCTTGCCGCCGACCTTGCCAAGATCGGACAGGCGCAGTGCATCGAGCCAAAGAACCAGGTCGCTCAAGGTGACATCTCCGGGGATTTTTCGCAGCGCACCATTCTACCGGCAATGCCGCGTGGGCGACATATTTGCGGGGATGAAATGTCGGTCTGGAACGGGCACGCGCTGCACCTGTCGCTCGGGATTGCATAGACTGCACAGCCCCGCAACAGGACACGCCGATGCGCCGCACGGTCTTTTACATCTCGGATGGAACCGGAATCACCGCTGAAACCATTGGCCACAGCGTGCTTACCCAGTTCGAAGGCATTGATTTCGAAACCTTTCGCTTGCCGTTCGTAGATTCCGAGGAAAAGGCGGCAGGTGCGGCGCAGCGAATCAGGACCCGCTATGCGGAAAGCGGCATCCGTCCCATCGTGGTCAACACGATCATGGACCAAAGCTTGAGCGACATCGTGGCTGATGGCGGGGGACTGATGCTGGACGTGTTTGCCCCGTTCATCGCTCCACTGGAGACGGAACTCGGCACGACGCGTTCACCACGCGTTGGCAAGGCGCATGGCCTGACCAACTTCGACGAGTACGAGGCACGCATCAATGCCACCAACTATGCGCTCTCGCACGACGACGGCATCGACGTGCGCTACGACGATGCCGAGGTGATCCTGGTGGGCGTGTCGCGCGTGGGCAAGACGCCGACCTGCCTGTACATGGCGCTTCATTACGGGGTGAAGGCGGCCAACTATCCCTTGACTGAAGAGGACCTGGAAAAACTCGAATTGCCGATGCGATTGCGTCCGTTCAAATCCAAACTGTATGCCTTGAGCATCGACGCGCAACGCCTGGCGCAGGTGCGCGAAGCCCGTCGTCCGGGCAGCCGCTACGCGCAGCTTGCCCAATGCAAGCGCGAACTGGATCAGGCGGAGAAGCTGTTTCGCCGGGAGGGCATTCCCATGCAAAGCACGACGCACACTTCCATCGAGGAAATCGCGAGCAAGATCCTCTCGCAACTCGGCATCGAGAAACACATGTTCTAGGAAGTGCGATCGCGGACGGCGAGGTGCGGGGGCGGATCGCGCGGCGTGCGGATCGGATCACCATGGTAGCGCGGCTGTCGGTGCATGCAACAGTCTGGCGGGCAGATAGGCCGATGCTATGATCGATCCATGATGTTGCAGACCGCCACGCGAACGGAAATCCGACCCAGCCGGTTCGCCTGGCTGATGGGGATGCATGCGGAAAACCATCATCGCCTGGATCGCATGTTTGCCCCGCAGCGACTGGTTCCCGGAGTCTATGTTTCTTCAGTGGGTGATCGCCTCGACCTGGTTCTACAGGTGCTTGAACACCATCCCTATACGGTTGACCTGGGCCTGTCGTACCTGATGACGGACGAACAGACCGGCTTGCGTCAACCGGGGGCGCGCATTCGCATGTATCGCGATGCTCGGGTGGCCGAAGTGCTGTCCCATTGCGAAGACGCCCCATTGCAGGACCTGGTGAGCCGTCTGCTGCCGGCACGCACGGTTTTCGATAAGCGCCTGCGCAGCAGCTCTTTCCTCAACCGCTGGCTTGAATACCTGGCCGAACAGGGGCATTCGGTTGGAACCCTGCAAAGGGTGTCCGATGTGCCAAGTCCGGCTGTGCCGGCTTGAAACAGGCAGAAACCCCGCGCTTTCGGACAAGCCCATCACGGTTGGCCTGAGCTCACGGTGCTCAAATTCCTTGGTACTTGCGTAGTGAGGATCGAGCCGATGCGATGCGTCTTGCTGGGCTTGTTGATCATGGGTTCGCCGGCCTTGGCGACGACGTTTCATATCGACCCCGTCAACGGCAGCGCCGCCGGCGATGGCAGTGCAACCCAACCCTGGGCGTCCCTGCAGCAGGTTCTCGACTCGGGCCTGGTACAGACCCGCGACTGGCCGGACTATCCCTATGAAGAGGGCATGACCCTGGTGACCGTGAATGCAGGAGCTCCCGTGCATGCGGGCGATACCCTGTTGCTGCACACGGGTTACTACGGCGATGTGGCGATCGAACATGCCTACAACGCCTCGCCGATCATCATTGCGGCCGCTGCCGGCGCACAACCGCGACTGCGCAGCCTCCTGATCCGCTCCGCGCAAAACTGGATAGTCCAGGGGTTGGATGTCAGCCCTTCGTTCTCGGCACCCAACGAGCAGATCACCATGATCGAGGTGGCCGATCATGACTGGTCCGGCCCGGCCTGGGATATCGAACTGGCCGACCTTGATGTTTTCTCGATTGCCGATGCGTCCGCTTGGGGGCCGACCGAATGGGTCGATCTCGCCTCCAGTGGAGTGGACATTGATGCCGCGCGCGTGACCTTGCGCGACAGCCGCATCCGCAATGTGCGTTTCGGCATCGCCCTCTCTGGTGATGATGGGCGCATCCAGCGCAATCTCATCGACGGCTTTTCCGCCGATGGCATGCGCGGACTCGGCAATCGTGGCTTGTTCGAGTACAACCGCGTGCAGAACAACCTGATTGGCGATGATTTTGACGAGAACCACGACGACGGCTTCCAGAGCTGGACGGTTGGCGCCGGCGGAGTAGGGACAGGCGAAGTCAGTGGCGTCGTGTTGCGCGGCAACGTGTTCATCAATGCCACCAACCCGTCCAATCCACTGCGCAGTTCAATGCAGGGAATCGGTTGCTTTGACGGATTCTTCGTGGACTGGACGGTCGAGAACAATGTCGTGGTCACCGATCATTGGCACGGCATGAGTTTCTACGGCATGCGCAATTCGCGCATCGTCAACAATTCGGTGATCGACCTGGACAACACTTCGCCCGGTCCGCCGTGGATCATGGTGCACGATCACAAGAACGGCACGTCCAGCCAGAACGTGCTCGTACGCAACAACCTGTCGACCGATTTTTCGCTTGACGGAATCGCCATCACGGCCGACCACAACATCGAGTTCGCCAATGCATCGGCCTTGTTCGTGGCGCCGCCGTTTGACCTGCATCTGCGCACGGGCTCGGCGGCGATCGACTCGGGAAGCGCAAGCGGAGCACCGTTGCTGGACGCCGATCAGGTGTCGCGGCCACAAGGCGCGGGCTTTGACATGGGCGCCTACGAGCTTCGCAGCGATGGCATCTTTGCCAATGGGTTTGACCCCGATTGAGCCGCAACCGGAACATCCGGCGAGGATTTCTCGGGCAGAAAATCAGGTTCGCGACGACGCAAACAAAAAAACCCGCCAAGGCGGGTTTCGTTGTGAAAGATGGCGGAGCGGACGGGACTCGAACCCGCGACCTCCGGCGTGACAGGCCAGCATTCTAACCAGCTGAACTACCGCTCCACACTTGTCAATCCGCGCATCCTGCGCAAACCGCTATTCTCACCGATCCCACCCGAATTCGCGAGCTGGATCGTCACTGGCGTCCCCAAGGGGATTCGAACCCCTGTTACTGCCGTGAAAGGGCGGTGTCCTGGGCCTCTAGACGATGGGGACGCTTAGAGAAACCGGAAGAACCCTGGTGGAGCCAGGCGGGATCGAACCGCCGACCTCTACAATGCCATTGTAGCGCTCTCCCAGCTGAGCTATGGCCCCGGGAGGCGCGGGAGAATAAAGAGTGTCGGGCATATCGTCAACACTTATCCCCGACCTGTGGCAAAAATAGCTCCGGATTCCGCCTTAATTTGCTCGAATTGTTCGAGCAACACGCATGCCCTGGGCATGCCCGTGGCCTTGTGCAAACAGGCAAGGTGACGGCATGGGGTTATCATCATGCCTGAATCGAATCCGGAGCATGCCATGAACGCTTGTAGCGCGAAGTTCGCCATTGCATTGGTCGCGATGATTGCATTGGCCCCCCTGACATCCCGCGCGGATACGCCGCAAGCTGCAACCTTGCCGCGGAACAGTGCACCTGCAGGCGTCGAACTCTATTTCATCTCTCCCGAGGACGGTGCCACCGTTGGCCAGGAATTCGTGGTTCGTTTTGGCTTGCGCGGAATGGGTGTTGCTCCGGCTGGCTCGGCCATCGCAAAAACCGGCCATCATCATTTGCTGATCGATGTTGCGCAGATGCCGGCGCTGAATCTCCCCATCCCGGCGGATGCAAACCACGTGCATTTCGGCGGTGGTCAAACCGAAGCCACGGTGAAACTCGGCCCGGGCAAGCACACCCTGCAATTGAATCTGGCTGACGCCTTGCACATGCAGTTTGATCCGCCCGTACTTTCAACGAAGATCACCATTACGGTGAAGTAACGGATTCAGGAGCCCTTGGCGCGTGATCGGTCGATCTGTCGGCGCGCGCGATGAACGCCCAGCAAGGCCAGGATGGCGGCAAGTGCCAACTCGCCCCAGCTCCTGAGGCCGGATAGCGCGATGGGCTCCGCCCCTTGGCCTTGGAGTTCGACGGCACCGATATCGGTGCCGAGTCCCACTTCGCGAGCGTATCCTTCGCCGCGCTGGTCTGTCAGCAAGGCATTCGGATTGCTGCCACGGTCGAGAGTCGGGCTGGAAGGCAAAAGGGCGTGGGTTCGGGTTGCACCGCCATTGGCCGCCAGCGGCAGCAGCAACGGATCGTCATGAAGCGTATCTGCCGGCAATTGCAGGTTCTTTCCGCTTTGCACCACCAGATTGTGTGAACCGGCGATTGAAAGCGGCAGGGCGCTGTCGAGATCGGCGTTGCCGAATCCGCTGCCGTTGCCTGCCACGATGCTGCTGATGAGCGTGGAAGGCCTGGCATTGGCGACAAACGAGATGCCGCCGCCCACGCTGCCGGCATGGTTGTTGGCGATGGTGCAGTTCTCGATACGCAGTGCGGTGTCCTGACGCACGCGAATGCCGCCGCCATCGTCGGTTTCTGCAAGATTTCCCGAGATCGTCGAATTGCGCAGGGTCAGATCACCCTCCTGGGCCAGGCCACCGGCGAAACGGATGGCAAAGTTGTCGCTGATCGTGGAGCGTTCAATCAAGCCGCCATTGCGGGCAACGAACAATCCTCCGGCAATTTCCCAGTGCGTGAGCGGTGCATTGTCGGTGCCAATCGCGGTGTTGCCGGATATCGTGCTGTCGAGGATTTCGACGCCGTAGGAAAACGCGCCGCCACCGTAGGCAGCCGTTCCATTGGCCGGGTGGTCGCCAAACGCCGTGCTGTCCGAAATGGTGCTGTTGATCATGGTCATGAAGCCCGACAGTACGGCGCCACCATAGGCACCCACGCCAACGGCCATGCAATCGCGCACAACCGCGCGCCTGAGCACCAGGGAGGCACCGGTGGCAATGCAGCCGCCAAAGCCGATGTCATTGTCGACCGCATGAAATTCGCCGTGGGCGATGGTCAGGTCTTCGATGGTCAGTGTTCCGGAGCCCGGATGCAGGATGATGCGGTCACGGTTTTCGCCGCTCAGGGTCAGTTGTGCGGCGCCCGGTCCCATCAGGGTCAGGTCCGAAAGCTCGAGTTTCAGTGCGCCCTGGCTGAGGCTGATCTGACTGCAGGTCAACTGGCGAAGGTCAATCACATCACCGCTGTCGGCTTGCTCGATGACATTGCGCAGGCTGCCAACGGAATCGTCGTCGGCGCAGTTTTCAACCAGCCACTGGCGCGGGGCACGTGGCGAGCCGACCTGCGGGGGCAGGCGCATGGCGTCCAGGCGCGAACGCAAGGGCGTTGTTTCGCCACCGCGGCCGTGGGGCAGGGGCCATTGCAAGGGAATGTCGGGTGGCAGCCCATTGGCAAGACCAATGCTCGCGGATTTGCCTAGCGCCATTGCCAAGCATGCGCACAGCAGACGCCGCCGCAGATGATGGCGGGAATTCAGTGTATGGCGGCAAGCCAC
This sequence comes from Gammaproteobacteria bacterium, assembly GCA_004295005.1. Classification (GTDB taxonomy): domain Bacteria; phylum Pseudomonadota; class Gammaproteobacteria; order Xanthomonadales; family Rhodanobacteraceae; genus Dokdonella. The sequence continues at coordinate 29,715 of SHNG01000017.1, read as the reverse complement.
TCCGGTACCGGATTCATGATGCCGGTCATCGGAGGGAGCCGCAGCATTCATCGCGAGGCGCATGCTCAGGGCCGGGTGGAAAGATCAATGGCGTAGGTGCTCATGCCGGCTTCATCCATGGAAATCTGCTTGATGCCATTCAATCCAATCTTTTTTGCCAGGTCCAGTTTGGCGCTGGCTGTCCGGAAGGTGATGGGTCCGACCGTCTTCATGGACACGAAATGCCAGGGGCGATCCGAGCCATGATCCTGCAAGCGAAGATGCTTTTCCTGTTTGATCCAGTTGATCAGCACGTCGCGATTCATGTCGGGTGAATGAAACAGTACCCGGCTTGAATCCGGGTCGAGGAAATTGCCGCCGCCGCTTGCCCGATAGTTGTTGGTCGCGAGTATGAATTCCTGATCCGCGGCAACCGGCTTTCCGGCAAAGCGCAGGTCGACGATCCGGCTTCCGGCGGCTTTGGAGATGTCGATTCCAAAGCGTATTCCGCCCTGGATCACATCAAAGTTGTAGCTTGGGGTCTTGCGGTTGACCAACTCCTGCGGGGTGGCCAGTGCGGGATCAATGCGGTTGAAAAAGCGCGCGGATTTCTCAAGCCATGCCTTGAGCTCGCTGCCGTTGATGCGCACCGCAGAGAGGGTGTTCGGATACAGATAGAGATCGGCAGCATTGCGAATCGCCAGGTTGCCGGCAGCGACATCGGTGAAATCGGTCGCGCCGCCAAATCCGGCCTTGAAGGGGGCCGCCGCAGACAGCACGGGAACTTCGCTGAGCTGCGGAAAGTTGCTGTCCACATAGGCTTCGACATAGGCGCGCTGCGCCATGTTGATGGGTTGTATCGCACTGACATCGCCGACAGCGGTGAAATACGTGGTCATCGCAAAATCGCTGTCGCCGATGGGTGTGCCGACGTAATCGATCGTTGCCTGATGGACGTCTTCGACCAGGCGCGCGACCTCGGCATCGGGTTCCACGAACGATCCATCGGCATTGCGGATCATGCGCACCTCCGAATGGGTGGTGTCGGCATCGATCTGCCAGTGTCCTGCGCGAAATACGAGTCCCAACTCGATCAGCCCGAGGCCCTTGCCCCAGAAGCTGCCCATCACGGCTGGCTTGCCATTGACGAATCCGCGCTGGTTGTCGACCTGCGGCATGTCGGCAAAGCGGGATTTCGGATTGCCCGGGTCAGGGAACACGGCGTGCGAATGACCCAGCATGAGCACATCGATGCCGGGTTCCTGGGACAGATACCAGTTCGCGTTTTCCATGGTGTCGGAGTAGGGCGATGCGTCGAGGCCGCCGTGCGACAGTGCGACCACCAGGTCGACATCCTGCGAACGCAGCGCCGGCAGGAACTGGCGTGCGGATTCGACCACGCCACGGGTCAGCACCTTGCCCTCGAGATTGCGTCGATCCCACAGGGTGATGGGTGGCGGTGCGAATCCGATCAATCCAATGCGGATCTGGGTCATGCCGGCTTTGCCGTCCGCATCGACAAATTCCAGATCGCGATCGATCCAGCCGGTCGGGGCGTACAGGGGATTGCCGTCGCGCGCGCTGAAGACGTTGGCCAGCACCAGTGGAAAGTCTGGTCCCTTGCAGCGTTGCGCAGAGACGCCGTCGACATTCATGTTCTGGCCGGTGACCTGGGCGAGGAATGGCAAGCCATAGTTGAATTCATGGTTGCCGATGGTGCCGCCGTCATAGCCGAGCGCGTCCATGACTGCGTGGATGGCCAGCTTGTGTTTGCAGTCCGGCGGATTCACCAGCGCCTGGTAGTCGGCAAGCGCGGTGCCCTGGATGGTGTCTCCCGCATCGAACAGCAGCGTGTTCGGAAATTCCGCGCGCGCCTGCCTTATCAACGTAGCCGTGCGTTCCAGGCCCAGCGATGGGTCGGCACTGAGCTTGTAATAGTCGTAGCTGCGGATGTTCGAATGCAGGTCCGTGGTTTCCATCAGCACCAGGCGGGCGCGACTGCCCTCCGTCACTTGCGCACCCGGTCTACCCGGATTCGTCGTGCACGCCGCGACAGGTAAGAGCAGGGCAGCAATCAGGATGGCCCGGCAGAATCGATCATTCACGCGGCAATTCCCTTCTTCGGCATTTCAAGCGGCGCAGGATAGCAATCAATTGAGACAGCACCGCAGGGCCAGGCATTGCAGGCTCATCGCCGTGCGCCTGTCTGAAGCGGGTAGGGTCCGGTAAACTTGGCGGTTCGCTCCCCTTGCCGCCTGTGCCATGACCGTACGTACCCGCTTTGCTCCCAGCCCCACTGGATTCCTGCACATAGGTGGCGCGCGCACCGCATTGTTTTGCTGGCTTGAGGCGCGCCAGCGCGGTGGCGAATTCATCCTGCGCATCGAGGATACCGACCGTGAGCGTTCAACCCGTGAGGCGGTGCAAGCCATTCTCGATGGCATGAGCTGGTTGGGTCTGGAGCACGATGAAGGTCCGTTCTATCAAACCCTGCGCCTGGATCGCTACCGCCAGGTTGCCGAAGACCTGCTCAAGGCCGGCAAGGCCTATTACGCCTACGAGAGCAAGGAAGAGATCGAGGCCATGCGTGCCGAGGCCTTGGCCAACAAGCAAAAGCCGCGCTACAGCGGCCATTACCGTGATCGCAACGAGCCGTTTCGCGACGATCCGAATCGGGTGATCCGATTCCGCAACCCCGAATCCGGCACCGTGGTGTTCGACGACAAGGTCAAGGGGCGCATCGAGTGGAGCAACGAGGAGCTGGATGACCTGGTCATTTTCCGTTCCGACGGGTTTCCCACCTACAACTTTGCGGTGGTGGTGGACGACATCGACATGCGCATCACCGATGTCGTGCGCGGTGACGACCATGTCAACAACACCCCACGCCAGATCAATATCTACAACGCGCTTGGCGCGCAGGCGCCCACCTTCGCCCATCTGCCGATGATCCTCGGTGCCGACGGACAGAAGCTGAGCAAGCGCCATGGCGCGGTCAGCGTCATGCAATATCGCGACGACGGCTTCCTGCCCCACGCGGTGCTGAATTATCTGGTGCGGCTGGGCTGGTCGCATGGTGACCAGGAGGTCTTTTCGCGCGCGCAGATGATCGAGTTGTTTGATGTCGCGCATGTGAATCGCGCGGCTGCCCGATTCGATACCGAGAAACTGACCTGGCTCAACCAGCAGTACCTCAAGAGCGATGACCCGCAGGAAATCCTGCCGCATCTGCTTTGGCACCTGCGCGCTGCGGGCCTGGATCCCGCGCGAGGGCCGGATCCCGTGGATGTGATCGTTGCCTTGCGCGAGCGCGCAACCACGCTCAAGGATATGGCCGAAAAGGCGCGGGTCTGGTATGCGCCGCTGGAAAGCTACGATGAGCAGGCCGTGGCCAAGCACCTGAAATCGGCAACCGCGATCCCGGCGTTGCAGGCCGTGCACCAGCAATTGTCCGATACCCGCGATTGGACGGTGGAGAATGTCCACGCAGCCATCGCAGCCGCAGCGCAAGCAATCGGCGAGGGCATGGGCAAGGTGGCACAACCCTTGCGCGTGGCAATCACCGGAACCCAGGTATCGCCGTCCATTGATCACACCGTGTATCTGGCTGGGCGCGAGCAGGCTCTGGGTCGAATCGAAGCAGCCATTGGCAAGGCCGGAGGCTGAGTTCGTGGAAGCCAATACCTGCACCCTGGCGGGACTGGCGGCGTTGGACAGTTCCGACATCGAAGCCATCATGCGCATGAACGAGGATTGTCTGGCGCGTCTGCTTGATCCGGTGCTCTGGGCGTGGGTGCTGGGCATCACCCTCGTCTGCCTGCTCGTTGGCGCGCTGATTGGCTGGATCAAGGGTCGCGTCGTGGCCGGCATGGTCTGGGCCGCGCTGCTGGGTCCGATTGGCTGGCTGGTGGTGGCGCTTTCGAAACCCGCGCAGAGCGAGTGTCCGAAGTGTCGCCGCGGCAACCCGGTTGATGCAAAAAGCTGCCGTCACTGTGGAATCAACCTGAAACTTGCCGCGGAGCGTTCACCACGTTCCGAATTGAAGCAGGTTGATCGCAACAGCGGCTGGTAGCCCGTTTGCTGGCATTGTTTGCGGGCTTGCGATTCTGACTGCCATCCCAAAATGTGCGATGGTTGCGGCAGGTTTCCGACATTTCCCGTTTTTTCGGCGCAATCGGCGTTCGCCAATCAGGTTGCAGTGCAATGGCACAACCCAGTCAACATCACGAACACGCACACGATGCCGATGCCTTTGTCGCGGCGGTCGCCAGTGCCTGCGAGCTGCGTGGCTTGCGCTTGACGCCCCTGCGTTTGCGCGTGCTGGAGTTGATTGCGGCCGAATCAAAGCCGGTCAAGGCCTACGATCTGCTGGATCGCCTCAAGGGTGAGCATGGCAGCGCCGCACCGCCCACGGTTTATCGAGCGCTGGATTTCCTGCTGGAAAACCGCTTCATCCACAAGCTCGAGTCAATCAATGCCTTTGTCGGCTGCCATCATCCCAACGAAGCACACCAGGTGCCGTTTCTGATTTGTGACGTCTGCGCCAGCGCCTTCGAGCTGTGCGATGAACGCGTGTCGCGCCTGCTCGGGGAACAGGCACGTGAGCGTGGCTTCAAGCCACGCGTGCAGACCCTGGAAGTTCATGGGGTCTGCGCCGCGTGCCGGGATGTCACCAAAACCGACTGATTGTCCATCCAGGGCAACGCCGGTCAGCGTTGACCCAAGGAAGGTCTGAACAAGTATTGTCGCGAGCAAGCTCGCTCCCACCATTGCTTGATTTTGAGGGAGCGAGCTTGCTCGCGACGAATGAGTTCCATACTTGTTCAGAGTTTCCCTAAAACATGCTGCGAATTCCGACGCTGAAATTGCGGCCGGGCAGCGGGGCAAGATCCTTGATCAGTGAATTCGAAAGCCGGGCTGTTTGATTGCCCAGGTTGTCGGCGTCGAGAAATGCTTCCCAGTCGGAGCGGTCATTGCTGAAGAAATTCCATGCCAGATGCGCGTTGAGCAGGGTGAAACCGCTGGTGGTCGATTCCAGTGGGGCGGTGCGGTTCTGCTTGAAGTAATGCATGGCGCCAAGGCTTGCGCGCCAGAATTCATTTTTCCAGCTCAAGGTGCTGCCAATCCGTGCCGCCGGTATGCGCGGCAGGTTGCTGCCGTCCTTCAACCTGGCATGCACGGCATCGCCCCAGAATCGCAGATCGTAGTGACCGCCGGGATTGTTGCTCAAATGCAGGGTGACTTCTGCTTCACCACCCCTGAACTTCGCGTCTGCCTGTGACCACAGGCGAACCGGCAAGTCATCTTCGACTTCTCCGGTTTCGGCCAGGTAGATGAAATCGGAATATCGGTTGACGAACGCGGCCACTTTGGCGTCCACCCAGTCGCCATGGAAATGCAGTCCAGCTTCCATCTGGTTCGCGGTTTCCTTGGCCAGCGCCGAATCGCCGATTTCGTAGGTGGCCGAAGCAAGGTGCGGACCATGGGCAAACAGCTCCTCCTCGGCTGGAGCGCGCTGGGCGCGGTCCAGGTTGAAGGTCAGGTGCCAAACGTCATCGAGGCGCCACGACAGACCGGCCGCCAGGCTCAAGGGGTGGAAATCACGCCGCGCGCCGGCTTGCGAAGTGCTGCTCTGGCGGTCGGCACGCGCACCCAGTTCGACCTTGAATTTGCCGAACACGCGTTGTTCGGTGAGGAAAAGTCCCATTCCCTTGCTGGTCGTCGGCGGAACAAACGATTCATCGCCAACAGCCTTGAACGCACGATCGAATCCTTGCAATCCAAATGCGCCTTGCCAGCCTGCCAGTGGCGCATGGCTAAGCAGCAGGCGAGCCTCGTTGGCGTGGTTGACAAACCTCGTGCCGACTTCGTCGCCTTCAAGCTCGACATGTTGGTAACTGGTGTGGCCAAAACTCAACTCGGCCCGCTCCAATCCCGCAAACGGGGAACGCAGCACGCCCTTGAGCTCCTCGCGGGTTTGCTCCACTTGCACGCGAACGGCAGGCTCGCCCTCGGCAGGATCGCCGGGCTCGGCCGGGTTGCCATAAACATCGAGAAAGCGTGAAACTGATACGCCGAGATAGCCCCGTTCACCGAGCCAGGATGCGCCCAGCGCGCCCGCCTTGGTGCGCACGAAACTGTTGGCCAATGTGCCTCCCGGAACCGAGTAGTTGCCGTTTTCGCGATTGAGGCCGTCGGCGTGCAGCACGAAGCCCTGTGTACCTGTATCGACGCGGAACATTTGTACGTTGCCATCGGAAACGGTGTCGTGGCCGAGTTGCAATCGTCCTTGCAGGCCATTTTCGGGGGCGCGATCCGGGATGCGTCCATCAACCACGTTGATCACGCCGCCAATGGCGCCCGAGCCGAACAGCAAGGTGGAAGGTCCCTTGAGAATCTCTATCTGGTCAGCGAGAAAGGGCTCAAGGGAAATCGCATGGTCCTGGCTGACGCTGGAGACATCCTGCGTGCCCAGGCCGTTGCTGAGAAGCGAAACCCGGGGGCCATCGGCACCGCGGATGACTGGACGTCCGGCGCCTGCGCCAAATGCGCTGGTCTGGACCCCGGGAACGCCGGAGACAGTCTGGCCAAGTGTGGTTGCGCGTGCCGCATCCAGTTCCGTTCCTGCCAGCACACTCACCGGGCTGATGGTCTTGTTGGCATCCTGCTGGCCGGGAATGGCGGTGACGATGACCGTCCTCAGTTCTTCCGCGTTGTTGTCGGTTCCCGGATGGGCTCCACTGCGTTCGGCCTGCTCCGTTTTTGGTGGCGCGGTGTCTGCGGGATTCGAGGCTGCCTGGGCAGGCAAGCCGGGGCTGACGAGAATTGCCAAGATGGCAAGGGCAAGTCGTGGATATGGCACGGATGTTCCCGGACTGGGCTGGGTGGAATGTTATAGTGTATCATTCATCCTCCCGAAATCACCCATACATTTCGCCCCAATACCGGCGGGAAAAACGCCAGGCAGAACGGCTGAACAAGCAAAACAAACTGTTACATAATATCGATCATGCACAGCCGTACCGACACCAATGCGTCCGCGCCAGACGAAAGGCTGGCGCAACTTACCGACCGTATTGGTGCGACGGCATCTTTCGTTTGCGCGCTGCATTGCGCGGCGTTGCCACTGGTCGTCGCACTGTTGCCGGCGCTGGGACTCGGGTTCCTGGCCAGCCACCTGTTCGAGCGGGTGTTCGTCGTCTGCGCGATCCTGTTTGCGACATCCTCACTCACCTTCGGTTTCCGCAAGCACCAGGGCAAGGCGGCGTTTGCGTTGCTGCTGCCGGGTGTGGTTTTGCTGGTGACCGGCATCATCATCGACTTGCACAGCTCTCCGGTGCTGCACGCTGTATTGGTCAGTTGTGGTGGCAGCCTGGTCGCATTGGCCCATCTGGCCAACCTGCGCCTGGGCTCGGTGCATTTGCATGACGAGAACTGCCGGCATCCGGCGTGATTGTGTAACTCCGCGCACGCTGTCTAGCATCCGCTGCATGACTCATGATCACGCCCACCACGCAGGCGATCACCACGATCACCACCCGCATGCACCGGAGGCAAGCCGTTCGCGCAAATTGTTGTTCGCCTTTGCGCTGACCTCGATCACCTTGTTCGTGGAAGCGGTCGGTGGCTGGATTTCCGGTTCGCTGGCCTTGCTGGCCGACGCAGGCCACATGCTGGTGGACGCCTCGGCATTGTTGTTCGCCTGGTTGGGTGCGTGGTTCGCTCGCAAGCCCGCCGATGCCTTGCGCAGCTTTGGCTACGCGCGCCTGGAAGTCCTGGTCGGATACACCAATGCGCTGACCCAACTGCTGCTGGTGGCCTGGATTGCGTATGAGGCGATCAGTCGCCTGTTCGAGCCGGCGCCCATCCTGTCCGGCACCATGCTGCTGGTGGCCTGCATCGGTTTGCTGGTCAACCTCGTTGTGCTTCGGGTTCTGGGTGGGCATGAGCATGACGATCTCAACACCGCTGCGGCCCGCTTGCATGTGATCGGAGATCTTCTTGGATCGCTGGGCGCGGTTACAGCGGCCCTGGTTGTGCGCTATCTGGATTGGTTGTGGGCGGATCCGGCAATTTCGCTGCTGGTATCGGCCCTGATCCTGCGCAGCGCCTGGCACCTGTTGCGACGCAGCGCCCACATCCTGCTCGAAGGCGTGCCGGAGGGCTTCGATGTCGAAGCACTCAATCGGCGGCTGGAGGCCGGGGTCGAAGGAATCTGCGGGGTTCATCATTTGCATGTATGGCAACTGGCTGGCGGTCGGCGCATGGCGACACTGCACGCGCAGCTTGTCGATGGCAGCAATACGGACGCAGTCCTTGCCCGTTTGCAGTCCTTGCTGCGCCACGAATTCGGCATCTCCCACGCCACCATCCAGGTCGAGTCGGCTGCCTGCCCGCAAGCGCATTGTTGCGACTGAGCATGAGGTCCGGTCGCCTTCGACTTGCGATTTGCGCCCGCGCTGCTATTCTTTGCGCCCTTTTGCTTGGCCAAATCTTCTAGAGGAACTCCGATGGGCCGTGGTGACCGCAAGACCCGCAAGGGCAAAATCGCTATCCGCAGTTACGGCAACGTACGCCCGCATGCAGGCGGCAGCACGGTAGCTGCAAAGACCGGGGCAGCCGCTCCCGCCAAGTCGGCTGCCAAGCCTGCCGCCAAGCCCGCCGCCAAGAAGGCGACCGTGGCCAAGAAGGCCGCGGCGAAGAAGCCGGCCGCCTGAAACGAAGCCATTTCCGGTTTCGAGCAAACCCCCGCCCAGGCGGGGGTTTTTCGTTTCAACGAGACGGGTATTGCGGAGCGGGAAGGTCCGTGGATGCTGCATGGGATTCGGGATCGAGCAGCCAGCGCTGCGTGCACTCCTGGCCGTGGTCACGCAATGCCGCAAGAAACGCCATGGGCGTGGCAAAGGCAGTCATCGAACGATACGCCTCGAGCGTGGAGTCGGGAGCCAGCAACTGGATGGAGAGATTCCTGATGTGCTGTCCCTGCGGCGACAGCGTTTGAGCTTGCCCGAGTGTTTTTCTGATCAGCAGCAGTGATCGCAATTCTCGCTGGAAGGCGGCACTGAAACCCAGTTCGGCCATGCGCGTGGCGATCTTTTCCGGGGTGCGCGGAATGTCCTGGTGATCCAGCGGTCGAACCAGCACGGCCAGGATGGTTCCTGCTTCACCGTGCAGAAGCGGTTCCAGCGCGGGATTCCCCGCCCAGCCGCCATCCCAATAGACCTCGCCCTCCACAGTGACCGGCGCGAATATCTGCGGCAGGCAGGTTGAAGCAAGCAGGGCATCGACACTCAATTGCCCGGGACCGAACATCATCAGCGCGCCGTCACGTACCCGGGTTGCTGCCATGTAAAGCGGAAATGGCGATTGCACGCGCAAGCGCTCGAAATCGAACATGGCTTCGGCGATTTGCCGCACGGGATTGAAATTGAGCGGATTGATCTGGCGAGGCGTGAAGTAGCGATGCAGATTCCGGGCATCGGCCTGCTTGGCCAAGATGCGTGAACCGAAGATCCAGGCCGCGGCATGGCTGTGTGAAGCAATACGCCGCCAGAGGTCGGCGAGGCAACGGCGTGCACCCTCGCGACCACCCTCCATCCAGCCCTGGGCGAGAGCCAATCCATTCAATGCGCCGCTGCTGGTTCCACTGATTGCCTCGACGCTGATTGATTCCTCCTGCAGCAAGCGATCCAGCACACCCCAGGTAAACGCACCGTGGGCACCGCCACCCTGCAGGGCAAGCCCGATTGGCCTGGACACAGGCGCGGTGCGGATCGACATCAGCCTGGCCATCTCGACAGCGGTTCGCCGCGTACAAACACTTTTTCGGCCAGTGATCCGCCGATCCAGTAGCAGAGGTCGGCGGGCTTTCCGACATTCCAGATGACGAAATCCGCGCGCATTCCGGATGCCAGTCGGCCGCGGTCGGTCAGGCCCAGGGCTTTTGCCGCGTTGACCGTAGTTCCGCGCAAGGCTTCGTCCGGGGTCAGGCGGAACAGGGTGCAGGCCATGTTCATGGCCAGGCGCAGCGACAATAGCGGAGAGGTTCCCGGATTGAGATCGGTGGCAACGGCGATCGGCACGCCGTGTTCGCGAAGTTCGGCAATCGGCGGCAATTGGGTGTCGCGCAAGGCGTAGAACGCTCCCGGCAGCAACACGGCGACAGTGCCCGCGGCGGCCATTGCGCGGACACCATCGAGGTTGGTGTGCTCGATGTGGTCGGCTGAAAGTCCAGCAAACTCTGCGCTGAGCGCAGCTCCTCCCAGGTCCGACAATTGGTCCGCATGCAGCTTGACCGGCAGACCCAACGACCTTGCGCACTCGAATACGCGACGGGTCTGCGCAGGCGTGAATCCGATTGATTCGCAGAAGGCATCCACCGCATCGGCAAGCCCGCTGTTGGCCACGGCGGGCAACATCTCCTCGCAAACTAAATCAACGTAGGCATCCTGACGGCCGGAGAATTCGACAGGAACCGCATGGGCGCCGAGGAAGGTGGTGCGCACGTCGATTCCCAATTGCGAGCCGAGTTTGCGTGCCACCCGCAGCATCTTGAGTTCGTTTTCCAGATCCAGTCCATACCCGGACTTGATTTCAAGGGTGGTAACGCCATCGGCGATCAGTGCGCGCGTGCGTGGCATGGATGCAGCCAACAGCGCATCGTCGTCCAGGCTGCGGGTCTGGCTCACTGTCGATGCAATGCCTCCGCCTGCGCGCGCGATGGCCTCATAGCTTGCCCCTTGCAGGCGCAGATCGAATTCGTGCGCGCGGTTGCCGCCAAAAACCAGATGGGTGTGGCAGTCGATCAATCCCGGCGTGACCAGCTTCCGCTGCGCGGATTCGACCCGGTCAGACAAGGCCTGCGGCTGGTCGGGCAGGGCGGACATCGCATCGGCAAACATGATGCGGCCATCCTTCCAGCCAATGGCTGCATGTTCGATCAGGCCCACGCCCTGTTCACCGACCAGGGTGGCCAGTTGGCAATCGACCACAAGGCCGTCCCAAAGTCCGCTATCTGCTTGCTTGCTCATGGGTCGATTATTGCAGACCTGTCTCGACCTGCATCGGCAAATGCATGATCACGCTTCCCGCACCCGGCGCCGCCCGGGATAATGCATCGTCATCTGCGGGAGTTGGATTCATGGCCAGTCGTACCTTTCATGCCGGCAATGCGTGGTTTGCAGATGGTTGGCAGAAGAATGCCTACTTCGAAGTGGAGGCAGGGCAATTCCTGGGCCGGGCTGCAACCAGCACGCAAACTGCGCACGGTCTCGGTCGTTGGGTCGTTCCGGGCATGCCCAACCTGCATTCGCATGCATTCCAGCGCGCCATGGCCGGATTGGCCGAGCGCCGAGGCAATCCGGCCGACAGTTTCTGGACCTGGCGCGAAGTCATGTACGCGTTTGCCGGCAAGCTTGGGCCGGACGACTTGTTCGCCATCGCAAGCCAGTTGTACGTGGAGATGTTGAAAGCCGGCTACACCCAGGTTTGTGAATTCCACTATCTGCACCATCAACCCGACGGCAGGGCGTACGCGGATCCCGCGGCCATGTCGTTGGTCCTGATCGAAGCAGCCAAGGCCACGGGCATCGGCCTTACCTTGTTGCCCACCCTGTACATGACCGGCGGTTTTGATGGCCGCGCACTTGCCGACCGACAGCGCCGCTTTGCGCATGATGTGGATGGTTTCCTGCGCTTGGTCGAGCGCCTGCGTTCGCTGGAGAACGCCCAGTTGCGCATTGGCGTAGCCCTGCATTCATTGCGTGCCGTTCCCGAAGATGCCATGCGCGCAGTGCTGGAAGGCCTCGCTGCGATGGCCGCGTCCGTGCATGGACCTGCCGACAGCATGCCCATTCATATCCACATCGCCGAGCAGATCGGCGAGGTGCAGGACTGCCTGGCGGTGCGCAATGCACGTCCGGTTGAATGGCTGCTGGATCATGCCCCGGTGAATTCGCGCTGGACCCTCGTTCATGCCACCCACATGGAAGACGCGGAAATGCGCAAGCTGGCGGCCACCGGTGCAGTGATCGGTCTGTGTCCGACCACCGAGGCGAATCTGGGCGACGGGATTTTTCCGCTGCAGCGCTGGCTGGAACCGGGTGGCACCTTCGGCATCGGTTCCGACAGTCACATCTCGATCTCGCCCGTCGAGGAGCTGCGCTGGTTGGAATATGCACAAAGGCTGGTCACGCGTCGGCGCAACATCAGCGCGAATGGGCAACAGCCAAGCACCGGTGAGGTACTGTTTGCCAATGCCTTGCGCGGAGGAACGCTTGCCTCAGGCGTATCTTTGGGATGCCTGGGCGAGTCGACCTCTGCTGCAACCAGCCAGCGGCAGCGGGCGGACCTGCTGGTTCTGGACGATGCCTCGCCACTGCTCGCGGGACGCGAGGCCGACAATCTGCTCGATACCTGGTTGTTTGCCGGCAACGCAAACCTGGTCCGCGACGTGATGGTGAATGGCCAATGGTGCGTGCAGGAATTTCGCCATCGCAACGAAGATCAGGTGGCGAGCGATTACCGAGCCGCGATCAAGCGGCTTGTCGATTGATGCCATCAATGTGGAGCGAGGGTGTTGCGCACCTTCGACAAGTCACCATCGTTTGGCTCTGGCTTGATGCCAAGCAGGTAGGTGAGCAGCGGGTAGACATCCACGTTGTCAAAGGGTGGTACGACCGAGTGCGTGCGGAATGACGGGCCACTGGCAATGAAAATGGCGCGCATTTCCGGGAAATCATTGTCGTAGCCGTGCTGGCCCAGGGAGAACGGTTTTTTCACCTGCACTGCTTCATGGCTGGAGATGGTCCAGCCACGATTTGCCAGGCACAACAACGGCGGAATGCGCCGGTTGCTTCCGTAATGAAACCGGGCGGGCAACTCGCGTTTTCGCCAGCAGCGCATGTGCGGGTGCTTGGCCAGCAGGATGGCTTCCGTGTCTCGCCCATGACCACGCAAAGGTTCGATTCCGGTCAACACGCCATAGCTGATGACGCGTGCATGGGTCTCGGGCAGCAAGTCATCCAGGTAAATCACCCGATCCGGCGAGGTGGCCATCATGCCGTGATCGGAAACCACGACGATGTTGATCGCCTCTTGCAACCCACGAGTGCGCAGTCCATCCAGCAATCGGCGCAGGATGCCATCGACTTCACCCAGTTCGTGATTGAGTTCGGCTGAATCCGGGCCGAAGCGGTGGCCAACGACATCGATCGTATCCAGATACAGGGTGATCAGGCTGGGCCGTGTTGTTTCCGGCAGGTCGAGCCAGCCAAGCACACGATCCACGCGGGCCTGCGAGGAGAATGCCTTGTCATAGACCGACCAGAACTCGGCATGCTTTCCGTCCACCGGCGCCTCCGAGCCCGGCCAGAACATGATTCCCGAGTTCAATCCCTGGCGTTGCGCAGTCGTCCACAGCGGAGTGCCCGCGCTCCACCAACGCGGATCCTGCACGGCTTCACGATTCCACAAGGCGAATTTCTGGTCGGGTATTCGTTTGTCCTCCATCGTGTTTGCCACGATGCCGCTGTGGTCGGGTCGCAGCCCGGTGATCAGCGCATAGTGGTTCGGAAAGGTCAGCGACGGAAAGGATGGCCGCATGTACTCGGCGCGCACGCCGCCATCGGCCAGGGCACTGAGCGTCGGCGTCAGTCCGCGATCCAGGTAATCGGCACGAAAGCCATCAATGGAAACCAGCAACAGTGGCGTCGGTCGCGGTGCGGTTTGCAGCCGCTCGGGAGTCAGGCTGCAAGCGGCAAGCAGCAAGCAGCCGATCAGGACAAATGATTTCCATGCCGCCATGTGCAGGCAATCCGGGAACGAAAGCCGGTGATTTTCGCGCAAGTTGGCGACACTTGCCCATAGTGAGCCGCCAGCCGAAGTCAATCAGTCGTCGAATCCATCGGCAAACAGCTTGTCATTTGGAACTGCAAACGGCGCACCCAGATAACCAGTGCTCAACTGCGTGCCCTGAAGCACCTGCACCGGTGTGGCATTGCCACTTGCAGCGAGGTCGAACACGATGGCGCGATTGTCCGCCGGGTTTCCATTGCCGGTAACGCCGACCATCAGGCGATTCAAGTCGGTATCGATGGCAATGCCGCTCTGATACGAGCTTGCGTTGAAACCGAGCTGGGTCGCCGCTCCCTCGATCGTGTACAGCGGCGCGTCCTGTCCCGTCGCGGATTCCGCGAACACTCGGATCTGCCCTTCGCGACTGCCGTCACCGTTGGTGGTGAAGGTCAGCAGATAGATGCGCTTCTGCGCCTGGCTGTAGGCGAATCCCGCCGCATTCTCCGTGTGCACGCTCTTGAGTACCCGCGTCGGGGCGACCTGACCGCCGCCCAGGCGCGAATGAAACACCAGCTTGGTGGCAAAGTTGCCGAAGTCATAATCCATCACGGCAACCTCATCGGTGGTCGGAAACCACGCCAGTGAAGAAGGATTGTTCAGTTCGGTGACGCCGCCGTTGCCGCCCCAGCCGATCATGCGCAAGGGGGGGACATTGCTGCCGCTGCCATGCAATGGCAGGGTGAGGATGCAGCAGTTGCCGGCGATGACGATCAACTCGTCGAGGGCGGGGATGGGAACGCTCGCACGGGGTTGGCCGAGCAGGGGTGTCTGCATGATGCGCACAGGTGCCACATCACCTTCGGCAAATGCCGGAAATACGCGAATGGTCTGACCGTAGAAATCGGAGACGTAGAGCAGGCCTTCACCGGATTCGTAGCTGGCGTTGGCCGGCGAGTCGAGCGCGCTGGCCGGACCTCCCAGGGTTCGCACCGGGGCATCGCTGCCCTGGGCATTGGCCGAGAACTGACGCAGTGGATGGCTGCTTGAACCGATTTCGGGATAGCCGCCAATCATCAGTTCGGCGTGAGCCATGCCCGCAGACAGGAGCAACGACAGGCAAAGGATTCGACACGATCGCAGGTTCACCGGGGATCTCCGGAAGTGGGATTGCCCCACCAATACGCAAAACGCTGGCAATTTCCTCAACGCCATATTCCGGCCCTGCCATAATGTCGGTCTGAAACCCGGAATAGGCCGCCATGACCACGTTTTCCCGCATCGACTCCCAGCGAACCATCCGCGCGCCACGAGGCAACCAGCTCAGTTGCAAGAGCTGGCTCAGCGAGGCTCCGTACCGCATGTTGCAGAACAATCTCGATCCGGAAGTGGCCGAGAATCCGGCCGAACTGGTGGTTTACGGTGGCATTGGCCGCGCTGCACGCAACTGGGAATGCTACGACGCCATTCTCAAGGCCCTGCGCGAGCTCAATGACAATGAGACCCTGCTGGTGCAATCCGGCAAGCCGGTCGGCGTGTTTCCCACCCACATCGATGCGCCGCGCGTGCTGATTGCCAACTCCAACCTGGTGCCGCACTGGGCCACCTGGGAACACTTCAACGAGCTCGACCGCAAGGGCCTGATGATGTACGGCCAGATGACGGCGGGTTCCTGGATCTACATCGGCTCGCAGGGCATCGTGCAGGGCACTTACGAAACCTTCGTCGAAATGGGTCGCCAGCACTATGGCGGCAGCCTCAAGGGCAAATGGATCCTCACCGCCGGCCTCGGTGGCATGGGTGGTGCGCAACCTCTGGCGGCGAGCCTGGCGGGCGCGTCGTCACTCAACATCGAATGCCAGCAGCGCTGCATCGATTTCCGCCTGCGCACGCGCTATGTCGATGAGCAGGCCAACGATCTGGATGACGCCTTGGCGCGCATCGCCAGGTACACGGCAGCCGGTGAAGCCAAGTCGATTGCCTTGCTCGGCAATGCGGCGGAAATCCTGCCCGAGCTGGTCAGGCGCGGCGTGAAACCCGATGCAGTCACCGACCAGACCTCCGCCCACGATCCGGTGCACGGATACCTGCCAATTGGCTGGAGCGTCGAGCAATGGCTGAGCGAGCAGAAGGCCAATCCGCCAAAGGTGCGCGATGCCGCCAAGAAATCCATGCGGGTGCATGTCGAGGCGATGTTGGCCTTCCAGAAACAAGGCATTCCGACTTTCGACTATGGCAACAACATCCGCCAGATGGCCAAGGACGAAGGTTGTGCCAATGCATTCGATTTCCCGGGCTTCGTGCCGGCCTATGTGCGACCGCTGTTCTGTCGCGGTATCGGTCCGTTCCGTTGGGCTGCACTCAGCGGTGACCCGGAAGACATCTACAAGACCGACGCCAAGGTCAAAGAACTGATTGCCGACGACGCGCATTTGCACAACTGGCTGGACATGGCGCGCGAGCGCATCAGCTTCCAGGGCTTGCCAGCGCGCATCTGCTGGGTGGGCCTTGGCCTGCGCCACAAGCTGGGTCTTGCTTTCAACGAAATGGTGCGCACCGGTGAGCTCTCCGCACCGGTGGTGATCGGTCGCGATCATCTGGATTCCGGCAGCGTGGCTTCGCCCAATCGCGAAACCGAATCCATGATGGACGGCTCGGATGCGGTCAGCGACTGGCCATTGCTGAACGCCATGCTCAATGTTGCCGGTGGCGCGACCTGGGTTTCCCTGCATCACGGCGGCGGCGTTGGCATGGGCTTCTCCCAGCACTCCGGCGTGGTCATCGTCTGCGATGGATCCGAAGCCGCAGACAAACGCATTGCGCGCGTGCTGTGGAACGACCCCGGCACCGGCGTGATGCGCCATGCCGATGCCGGTTATGACATTGCCAAGGCCTGCGCGAAAGAGCAGGGGCTGAAGTTGCCGATGGTGTGAAGCTTTCACGGCTGGGCCGGGCTTGGCGTGACTACGGCATTGCCGTATAGTCGCGATGAACGGAAAGGAGTCCGAGAATGTACGAGTTCATCGAGTCGTCGATATTCGCTCGGTACGTCTATGACTACCTGACGGATGACGAATACGCCGCATTGCAGTGGTACCTCTCGGAACATCCGGAAGCGGGAGACCTGGTCCCGGGCTCGGCAGGCTGTAGAAAGCTGCGTTGGGGTACCGAAAATGCAGGCAAGCGCGGCGGAGTTCGTGTGATTTACTACGGACAAACTGCCGCAGGCTTGATCTGGCTGCTGGCGATCTATGCCAAGACAAAGCGGGACAACCTGCCCGCGCACGTCATCCGGATGTTGAAAGAACAATTGGTGGAGCCATGAAGAAACTGACCAAGCAGATCCTCGAGCGCGACGCCAGACGCGACATCGGCGCCGAATTGCTGGAAGCCGTACGCGAGATCAAGGCCGGTGGTGGGCGGCGCTTCGGTGTCCGGGTCACGCAAGCCAGTGAAGCCCGCTTCAAGCTCGGCATGTCTCAACCGGAGTTCGCCGACATGCTGGGTGTGTCCGTGCGCACTCTGCAGGATTGGGAGCAGGGTCGCCGCGAACCCAGCGGTGCGGCCAAGGCCTTGCTCAAGGTCGCGACGCATGCGCCAAAGGCCGTGCGTTCCGCGTTGCGTGCGGCCTAGCATTGAAAGCATGGCATAGGGAAAGGTCGTGAAGGACAAGCGCCTGCAGAACTTGCTGCAACGCCTCGACAAGGCCAGGACCGAGGAAGACGTCAAGGCAGCGTGGGCGCGTCATCTCAAGCTCGATTACGACACCTCCGACGATCATGACCTGTATTCGCCACAGGTGCTGTTCGAGTTCAAGTACGACAAGAAGCTGTCCAATGCTTCGCAATTTGCACCCGTTCTTGCACAGTTGTTGTATTACCTGCACCGCTTGAAATACCACCAGTCGACCAAGCCCATTCCAATGGAATGGTGCGCGGCAGACAAGAACGAGATGGTATTCGGCAATGTGCCGGACTGGATCGAACTTTACAGCGACGATGGGACACGCTTTGACTGGTCACTGCCACCCTCCAACCCGGACCCGAGGCTGGTTGCCGCTGTTCGCGCGCATCCGGCATTCCGCAAGGTCGTCGTTCGCGATTTGACCATCCCTGCCGAGGCTTCGGCGCTGATGGCGGAACTGGATCAGCGTTTTTCACCACAGCAAGGCTTTCGTTTTGGCGACAAGAAGCTGATCACCGAAGACAACTTCGAAGACGTGTATGCCTACTGGGCGGAGATTTTCGAGGAGTCGGTACGCAATGGATTCAAGCCCTCGCGCTACTTCGTCAACGACATCCAGCAAGGCCGTACCCAGGTCATCGCTGACGAAGGCAAGGTCCACTTCCAGGTCGGACCGGATGAGGTGCGGATCAAGAAGATCCTCGCCGAGGACTACCAGCGCTTCTGGTCGCTGTACGAGAAGGTGCGCGATGCGGACGTGGTGCGTGGCATCCTGGCCAAAGTCGACCGCCTCACCGACGATTCCGCGCGTCGTCGCGAGGGAGGGTTTTTCACTCCCTTGCCGTTCGCGGCCAAGGCACTGGAGGGACTGGAACGAACTTTGGGCGCGCACTGGTGGCGCGGTGGTGAATACCGCTTGTGGGACATGGCTGCCGGCACTGGGAACCTGGAATACCACCTGCCAGCCGAGGCTTGGCCGTATCTCTATTTGTCCACCCTGCATCCGCAGGATGTGAGCCATCTGGAGCGCATCTTTCCCGGTGTGGACGTGTTCCAGTACGACTATCTGAACGACGACGTCGGCAACCTGTTCGCGGTCTCAGACGACATCGGCACCAGTCATGGCTTTTCTGCGCAGGGTGGACTCGAGTTCGCCATCGCGGCAACCTGGAAAATGCCCGAACGTCTGCGCCGCGACCTGGACAACCCAGGTCTGAAGTGGATCGTCCTGATCAATCCGCCGTTCGCCACTGCGCAGAAGGGCGGGGCCAAGGGCGCGAACAAGGCGGATGTCTCGAAAACCCTCGTCCGCGAGCGCATGCACCAGGACGACCTGGGTGAGGTCAGTCGCGAACTGTTCGCGCAGTTCCTGTATCGCATCCGGCGCGAGTTCCGCGGCAAGGCGGCCTGGCTGGGGCTGTTCTCCAAGCTCAAGTACATCAACGCCACCAACGACCAGAAGTTTCGCGACCGCGTGTTCCGCTTTGGTTTCGAGCGCGGCTTCATGTTTTCCTCGGTCAATTTCGCCGGCACCTCTGCGGCAAGCCAGTTCCCGGTCGGCCATTTGCTGTGGAACCTGGCCGAAAACCGTGCGCTGGAAGGGCAGGACATCGTGCTCGATGTCTACAACACGCAGGTGCAGAAAATCGGGCGCAAGCGCTTGCGCAGCGAACACCGCGACCGTTTCCTGTCGAAGTGGATCAACAGACCTGATGGCGTCGCCACTTTCCCGCCGTTTTCCTCGGCCATCTCGGTCAAGACCACAGGTCCCGACATTCGCGACCGCATCAGTGCCGACTTTCTGGGTTCGCTGCTGTGCGCTGGGAATGATATTCAGCACCAGAACATGACTGCGCTGTATTCCGGCCCCTACGCCAGCGCGGGTGGATTGAGCATAACGTCGGCAAATTTTGTGCAGGCGATGTTGGTGCATGCCGTACGGCGCCTGCCCAAGGCGGAGTGGCACAACGACCGCGATCAGTTCATGCAGCCGTCCCAGGCACCGAGCGCCGAGTTCGTCGCCGACTGCACGGTCTGGAACCTGTTCCACAACAGCAACCACACCGTGGCCATGCGCGATGTCGACTACGCGGGCCAGCGTTTCCAGATTCCCAACCATTTCTTCCCGTGGCGGCTCGCCGACCTGCAAGGATGGGAGATCGGGGCAGTGATATCGCGTTGCAGTTGCGGACGGCGGCGGATCGTTTCGTCGCCGCTTGGTTGCAGGCATGCACGCTATCGACCGAAGCGCGCGCGGTGCTGGACGCGGGCCGGGCGGCATGGCGCGCGTATTTTGCCGTGCTGGGCCGGTTGCGCACCGGCAAGTTCAAGATCGAGACTTGGGACGCCGGTTGGTGGCAGGTACGCAGCGCGCTGAAAGACCGCCTATTGGCCACTGACGAGATGCAGGCCACGAAGTTGGCGCACGATGCACTGCGTGACAAATTGCGGCCTCAACTGGCCGAGTTCGGCTTCCTCGATGCCGGATTGGAAAGTGCAATCCAGTCCGTTCCTGGATCTGCGGAGAAAATTGGGTAATTTCTTGCGGGCTCTCCTTGTCAGTAGATGTGTGCTCCAATTGGCCTGCGCGCAATCGCAACTTCAATCCTTGTAGAGGATTTGAACCGGGTGAGAACGTTGTACGGAAATCCACTCGACAATCCGGTATGGGTTTCGCTGAGTACCCGCCATCGCGAGTTGGGTCGCTTTGAGGGCAATGCAGGGCGTTACCTCGCCGAGGTGGCGCCGTTCGTGGCGGTCAGTGATGCCGGTGCGGCCTGTGTGCCGGCATTGAGCAAACTGGTGGGCGTTGGCGAGTCGGTGCTTTTCGTCGGTCAGGCTCCGGAACTGCCGGATGCCTGGGAATTGCACCGCTACGCGCCGATTGCCCAGATGACCTGCAGCAGGATGCTTCCAGTCGTTGATGGCCCGGATCTGGTTCCTCTCGCCGGGCCCCGGGTTGCCGACATGCTCGAACTCACGGCCTTGGTCTATCCGCACTACTTTCGCCCACGCACCGTGGACATGGGCGACTACTTCGGCATTTACGACGGCGCGAAGCTGGTGGCGATGGCGGGTGAGCGCATGGGATTCCCCGGATTCCAGGAAATCAGCGCAATCTGCACGCATCCGCAATACCTGGGGCGTGGATACGCTCAACGCCTGCTGGCCACGCTCAACAATCGTGCCCTGGCGCGCGGTGAGGTTCCTTTTCTGCACGTGAGCCATGAGAATGCTCGCGCCAAAGGCGTGTACGAACTCATGGGCTATGTGCAGCGATGCGATATCGATCTTGTGCAGGTCACGCGCCGCATCTGAAGTCGGATACCGGTGGTTTCGCGAGCCACGGATTTTTTCTTGATTGCATCCGGAGATGTCATGTCCGCACCAAGCCTCGACCATTTTCCCATCACCCACCGCTGGCCGGCGCAACATCCAGAGCGCATCCAGTTGTACTCGACGGCAACGCCGAACGGAGTGAAGGTTTCCATCATGCTGGAGGAGACCGGTCTGCCTTACGAAGTGCATCGCGTCGATATCATGCAGAACGAGAGCTTCACCCCCGAATTCCTTTCGCTCAATCCCAACGGCAAGATTCCCGCCATCATCGATCCCGATGGTCCGGGCGGTGAGCCACTTGCCTTGTTCGAATCCGGTGCAATCCTGCTCTATCTTGCAGACAAAACCGGTCGATTCATTCCGGCGGATGCCGCGCGGCGTTGGGAAACCATCCAGTGGGTGTTCTTCCAGATGGCCGCGATTGGCCCGATGTTCGGCCAGGTCGGTTTCTTCCACAAGTTTGCCGGTCGCGAGTACGAGGACAAGCGACCGCTGCAACGCTATGTCAACGAATCGCGCCGACTGCTCGGCGTGCTCGATGCCCGGTTGAACGGCCGAGAATGGATCATGGGCGAGGAATACAGCATCGCTGATATCGCCACGCTCGGCTGGGTCAACAACTTGATCACCTTCTACGGCGCGCGCGAACTGGTCGGGTTTGATGCATTCGCAAATGTGGGCGCATGGCTGGAGCGTGGGCTGCAACGACCTGCCGTGATGCGCGGGCTGGCGATTCCGTGACCATTGTCGACAAACCAGCCCGCAATTTCTTCGCCTCCTGACGCATTCGGCAGTACACTCGATCGCGGGAGATGTTGGGGGACGTCATGGCCAATGCACGCAGCCGCTATGAGGCGCTGGCGGCATTCCTGCAGCAGTACAAGGGTGCACAGATCGGGCGCCTTTACGGCATGCCCTGCCTGTTGTTCGATGGCGAGCCGTTCATGATGTTGCATCGTGAGAGCGTGGCATTCCGGCTGAGTGGTCGCGCACTGACGAATGCCCTGGGATTGTCGGGCTCCACGGGCTTTGATCCGCTCCACCCCGAGCAGCCGCCTCCGGGCAGACCGGGCTGGGTGCTGGTGGCTACCGCGCATTTCCTGTCCTGGGATCGCCTGGCCGTGGATGCGATGCGATGTGCGCATCTGGCCAAGCAACAGCATGTGTCGTGGAAGCCGCCGCCGGAGCCGCCGGCGCCAGCGCCCATGCCGGCAAGTTCCACCCCGACGTCGCTGGCTGAACGCGTCGCGGCAATCATGAAAAAGGGCTTTGGGTTCGGCCTGTTTGACCGGGACGCCAAGTAGATCCTGCGCGCAGTACAGATCAGCGTGTCAACAACGCCAGTCTGTGCTGCTGGCCTATTGATGCCTGCCAGTGGCCATCGACCCCGGCGTGCGCGGCAAACTCGCTCCAGCGGCGGACTGCCGAAATCACCTCGTCCAGGATGGCTTCTGCGCGTCCGCGTTTCATGGATGCCGTTTTCGCGCAGGCGCGGAAGTCCTCCACGGTGAACCCGTCGCGCTTGCCGTTCATGGACATCTGATGGCTCGCGGTCCACAGGCCATCCGGGTTGTAGCTGTAGGTGACATCAAAGGCGGGCGACAGCGACCACTGGCCGCGTTTGTCCATCAGGAAGGCAATGTTCTTGACGTGGTCATCCTGGTTGCGCGCCACGATATTGAAGGCCATGCGCCGGAACTGTTCCTCGATGGCATCCATGCCAAGCTCAAGGGTGCGAATCACTTGCAAAGCCTGCTCGTAACTGTAGGCACCGGCCAGGTTGAAGTCGTAGTGGGCGAGCGCGCCGAGTGATTGCATGTGCAACTTTTCGCCGCCCTCAAGCCGGTCAAAGCGACGACTCATGAAGTGGCGGCGTCCGTTCTCCTCAAGCAGGCGGCACTCGCTGATGTTCATGCCCGCTGCCCTGGCCATGAGTGCATAGGCGTACTCGATGGCGCCGTAGCCGCTGGGGTCTTCCAGTTCCTTGTCGCGGTTGCCGCTGACACCATCGAACTTGAGGATCCAGTAATCGAAGCCTTCTCCAGCCGCTACCTGGCCTGAGCGCACCTCGTTGGTGTTCCGGTTCCAGGCGATTACCGCCTTGGCGCGTGCACCGCCGGCCGAGGTTCCTACGCGCAGGATGTCGCGCAGGGTTTCCGCGCGATGCGAGTCCGAGAGTGAATGATGGAGGTTGCTGCGTGCACTCAACACGCTGGATGCCAGTTGCACCAGCGCATCGATGTCGAGAGTCTGGCTGGTGCGGGCCTTGGGGCCGTGGGCCGGCGCAAACTCCAGCGCGCCCATGCCGCGTGAGCCGATGTAGCAGAGGCGTTCAACCGCATTGAAAGTCTCGGCACTGCGTCCTTGCGTGGCCAACCAGGCGTCGATCAGGGCATTGCCGAAGCGGTCGGGCAGGGAATCTGCGAGCAGTCCAGGCAGCCCATGAAAGGTTTCGCGGGCGAGACCGGGAAAGGCAAACACTTGTGTGGAAAGGGGCATGCGCAGCGGGGAAACCTGAATGCCACTGCGGGCAAATTCACCGGAGTACTGGAATCGGGCGACGGAACCCGCGTCCTCCACCGAGACCGCGCCGATGCTGCGTCCCCACAGGCGGACTTCGGCAACCGTGGTCACGTCTTGTCGTTCCAGGTCCAGGGCTTGGTTGGTTCCTTGGGTTCGCGCACGGACGAGGCGCGTCGACGCTGCTTGCCCTGCAGCTTGAGTTGCTCGATCGGGCTGCTGGTTGATTCGGGAATCAGCGTTTCAAGACCGTGCGCGAGGCCCAATGCGCGCAGGACACGGATGAAGTTCGTCAACTGGGTGGATTCGCCCGCTTCAAGACGCTCCAGGGTGCGCTTGGAGACACCGGCTGCATTTGCCAGTTGGGCTTGGGTGAGGTTGAAGCCGAGTCGTCTCTGCAGCAATTTTTCGCCGAGCTCAAGCATCACCAAGGCGTCGGTTCCGGTTCGGGAGAGCGTCATCACTCACCTCATTTGGCAGCAATACTGGCTGACTTATATCGCCTCTCCTAGCATGTTTCAAGTCATTTAAGTTGACGAATAAAAGCCATTTTATGAGCTTTATGCGTCAAAATAGACGATAAAAAGAGACTTACCGCAAGCGAGCCAGAAGCCTTCCGGGCCAGATAGGCAAATCTCTGCCCGCGATTTCTGTTTTCAGCAGTCGGAATCAAAAAAACCGGTGCAAGCACCGGGTTTTTGCGAGTCAGTCTGAATGCGGAGGTCATGCTTATGCATGGATCGCCAGGCCGCAAACTCAGGGCTTCACTCGAACTCCCCCGTGAAAATCGTATCCGGGGTTATCCAGGTAGCGACCGCAGAAACCATCGTTGCCGACGTGAATGGGCTGGGAAGTGGCGTCTGGTAAGCCGCCGAGTCGAAGTCGTACACGTAAATATTGCCCGGAGCAGTGGGGACCAGGTAGGCGCGTCCAGAGCCAATCGCCAATCCACTGATATCGATCAGGCCATCCGGATAGGAAACAATAAGCGTACCGCTGCCATCTGGATTCATGCGGTATAGGCCACGGCCCAACGGAGTCGGGTCGTTATTGACCATGTAAAGGGCGCCATCTTCCGGGTTGAACGCCAGATCACCGCAATCGAATTCATCTTCCGGAAGGTCGATGTGCAACGAAGCGCGCGGCAGGAATGGGATGGCAAGACTGATCGAATAGATCGCCTCGTAGGTGCCGGAGCCGCCGCAGCCATAGAGAGTTCCATTGCCAAGCGCCAAGCCATTCATTGTGAGATTTATCAGTCCTGTCTCGGAGTCCTTGATCGGGCCGATCGGAGTCAGCGCGCCTCCAATTGCCCATTCCGACAAGTTGGCTCCCGACACAAAATATACGCGGTTCTGGCTGAAGTCATGGGCTGCGCCTGATAGCTGGGCACCCGAAAAGGCCGGGCTGGAATCACCACTGCCTACGTCGACGAGAAAACTGGACGGTGTCCCCCCGTTTCCCTCGCCAACAAACAATGTTCCAGCATCGCCACCCTCGATTTGCGAGTCAACTTTCATTTGTGCGGAGGCGTTCGATGCCTGCGCGGCATGCCGGGGCCCGGCATTTGCATTGGCCAGCCCGCTGTTTCCATTCAAACCCAATCCGACAGCGACAGCGAACAAATTCAATCCAAAGCCGTTCATTCGGTGCTTCTCCTTTGCTGGGGCAGTTTGACCGGGCGCATTGCAATGGGGGCCATCAGGCAAGCCAATTGCAACATGTCATTAGTTGGAGTTTTGATAAGGATTAGTAAAAAATCAAGCATCGTTGAGGCACATTTCTGACTCAGCTCGTCTGCCTGCTCAGCCAGGTGTCGAGCTGATTGGCAAAGGCTTGGCGGTCGCGTGGATGCAGGCCAGCAGGCCCGCCGGTATTGACGCCCGCACCGCGAAGTTCATCCATGAAATTGCGCATGGAAAGTCGTTGGCCAATGCTATCGGAGGTGTAAAGCTCTCCGCGCGGATTGAGCGCAAGCGCTCCCTTTTCGAGTACCCGTGCAGCCAGGGGAATGTCCGCGGTTATGACCAGGTCACCGGTCTTGATGCGGCTCACGATTTCCTCGTCGGCCGCATCCAGGCCGCCCGTGACCTGGATTGAGCGCACGAAACGCGATGGCGGGGTACGGATCCGCTGGTTGGCCACCAGGATCGTCTCCACGCGGGCGCGTTCGGCCGCACGAAACAGGATGTCCTTGATGACATTGGGGCAAGCGTCCGCATCAACCCAGATGCAGGGCGACCCTTGCTTGGCAGGGGCGTCAATCAAGGATGTTCTTTGCCTCGGCCACACCGAGGACTTCAGGTTGCGCCTTGCGCGCGCGCGATTCCAACAGCGGATGCACGAACACTGCGGCAAGGAGAATCGCCACGCCCGCATAGAAAAGCACGCTCAACTCATGTTGCTCACCAAAAAAGAAGGCAGCAAGGACGATGGCATAAAGCGGTTCGAGATTGACCGCCATCTGCGCGCTGAAGGCGCTCATGTGACGAAGCGCCACCAGGGACAAGGCAAAGGGAAACAGGGTGCAGGCGATGGAAAGCGTCAGGATCAGCAGCAGGTCGCGCGAACCCGGCAGCACAAAGGGATTGCCTGAAAGTGCCGGAAAGGCGAAATCCATGACGGGCAAGAGTGCGGTCAGGGTCAGCGTACCGGCAGCCAGCTCGATGCCGGTGACGGTCAACGGATCCCCATGTTCGACCAGGCGCTTGTTGAGCGAGCCGAACAAGGCAACAAAGAATGCCGAGATCGCACCAACCAGAATGCCATCGCGGTAGGCAAACGGCACACCCCCAACCACCAGTGCCACGCCAGGAAGTACGGCGATACCCAGGAGCAGCTCACGTCGGGAAAACTTGCGTCCGGCAAGCTTGGGCTCCACCAGGGCAGTGAAAACCGTCGCCAGGGCCATGCAGGTGGCAGCAACGGAAGCGTTGGAGAGCTTGATCGAGCCGTAAAACGTCAGCCAGTGCAATGACACCAGCACACCGATTCCGGCATACGCCCCGATCAGCTTGATGGGCATGCTGCGCAATGCACGCCATACCTTTGGAAGCAGGGCGATGGCGGCCACCACGAGAATCATTCTCCACCAGACCAGGGGCAAGGCAGACAGGCTGATCGCCTTGCCGAGGATGGCCGTGAAGCCCCACAGCAGCACACACAGATGGATCTGCCAAAGCGCCTTGGCATGGGCGGAACCGGAAGTGTTCAGGACACGCTCTCGAAAGGCATCGGGAAAGCGCAAGCATGCCATCGTCGTGATTCAGGGCATACTGCCGGCCCTTGGTTGGAAACCGTTGCATCGCATCCTGTAATGAGTGAATCCCGCGTTGAACTCAACGGCCGCGAGCCTGGAATTGCCGAGCTTGCGGCCCTGGCCCAGATCAACTATGGCCATTTCACCAGCATGCGGGTGGAGCAGGGTGGCATTCGAGGATTCGGGCTGCATCTGAAGCGCCTGCAGGATGCCACGCGCGAATTGTTCGGCTGCGAGTTGGGTGACGGACGGATTCGGCAGTGCCTGCGCCGGGTATCGGCAGAGCGCGCTGCATCGGTTCGGGTGACTGTCTTTTCACGATACTTCGACCGCAAGCATCCCGAGCGGGTGGTTGACGTGGATATCCTGGTGACGTGGCGCTCGCTCGCTTCGCAAGCCGCAGGACCCATCCGCGTCCAATCCATCAATCAACCGCGTCGGCATGCGCACATCAAGCATGTCGGAACTTTCGAGCTGTTCCATGCGCTGCGCCAAGCGCGACAGGCGGGATTCGACGACGCGTTGTTCACCACCGCCACTGGAGAAATCTGCGAAGGCTCCACCTGGAACATCGGCTTCTGGGATGGACAAACCGTGGTCTGGCCCAATGGTCCGTGCCTGCCGGGAGTCACTCGACAGTTGCTGGATGCTGGCCTGCGCCGGGCGGGCATGCAAACCCGCTCGGAGTCGATCAGCCTCGCCAGTCTCGACCGTTTCCAGTCGGCCTTTGCCCTCAATTCCGGTGCAATCGGCCCGATGATCAGCAGCATTGACCGGCATGCATTTGATTGCAATGCAGCGGTGCTGGAAGAATTCGGTTCCATTTATCGCCAGCAACCCGTGGAGTCCATTTGATGCTTGTCTCCTTGCGCGTCGCGTTCAATGGCACGCTGATTGCGCTCAACACGCTGGTTCATGCGACGCCGCTGCTGCTGTTGGCCCTGCTCAAGCTGATTGTGCCGATTCCCGGGTTCAGACATTTCAGCTCCGCGGTTCTGGCCGGAATTGCGGAGAGTTGGATCGCGGTCAACAGCGCCCTGATCCGGCTGTTGACGGGCTTGCAAGTTGAAGTCAACGAGCTGCCCGGCTTGCGCCGGGATGGCCGCTATCTGCTGATCTGCAACCACCAGAGCATTGCAGACATTCCGGTCGTGCAGGGCGTGCTCAATCGCCGCATTCCACTGCTGCGTTTTTTCCTGAAGCGGGAATTGATCTGGGTGCCGGTGCTTGGCCTGGCCTGGTGGGCGCTGGATTTTCCCTTCATGCACCGCACCACGAAATCCCAACTGGCGAAGAATCCGGCCTTGGCCGGCAAGGACAGGCAAGCCACGCGCGCGGCCTGCGAGAAGTTCCGCCACACGCCGGTTTCGATCATCAATTTTGTCGAAGGCACGCGCTTCACCAAAGCAAAGCACAGCAGCCGAAAGTCGCCTTACGCACACCTGCTGGCACCACGCTCCGGTGGCATCGCCTATGTGGTGGAGGCCATGGGTGATGTGCTGGACGGCATCATTGATGTGTCAATGGTCTATCCCGACGGTATTCCCGGTGCGATTGACCTGTTTGCCGGCAAGATCAAGCGGGTTGCCATGAAGGTCGAGTTGCTTTCATTGCCTGCCAACCTGCGCGGTGGCGACTATGCGGGTGATGCGGAATACCGCAAGGCATTCCAGGCCTGGCTCAATGAGCGATGGAAACGCAAGGATGACTGGATGCAGCAGGCAGGGCAGAAGCAGGGGTAGGCTCCCTGATAGAATTCGCGCCCCGTTTCATCTGTTGACAGGTAATTCCCATGGGCAGAGGCCCGAGTATCGAAGGCCGCAAGAACGCGGAAGATGCCAAGCGCGGCAAGATTTTCACCAAGCTGATCCGCGAGATCACCGTGGCGGCCCGTCAGGGCGCCGATCCGGCGGGTAATCCGCGCTTGCGCGTAGCCATCGACAAGGCATTGTCGGCCAACATGACCAAGGACACGGTGGAAAGGGCCGTGCGCCGCGGGTCTGGTGCGGATGGCGCGGACAACATGGAAGAATTGCGCTACGAAGGTTACGGTCCGGGTGGCGTCGCCCTGATCATCGACGCCATGACAGACAACCCGGTGCGCACCGTGGCCGATGTGCGCCATGCCTTGTCCAAACATGGCGGCAACCTCGGCACCAGCGGTTCGGTCGCTTTCCAGTTTTCCAGAGTCGGCGAACTGGTGTATGCCACTGCTTCGGCGGATGCCGAGGAGAAGGTGCTGGAAGCCGCCCTGGAAGCCGGAGCGGATGACGTGGTCAATGGCTCAGTCCAGAGTACCGTGCTGTGTGCTCCCGAGAGCTTCGAGTCGGTCAAGGCTGCGATGGTCGCGGCGGGATTCACGGCAATCAGCGACGATGTCGTCATGCGTCCGGCCAACCGCGTGGCCGTTGCCGCCGACGTGATTGAAACCCTGACGGACCTGCTCGACTGGCTCGATGAGCTGGACGATGTGCAAGAGGTCTATCACAACGCCGCATTGCCGGAATCCTGAGGACACGACATGCATGCACGAATAGCGTTGGTGTTGCTATTGGCGGCTTGCTCGGTCGCGGCCTGCTCCGCGCGTGATGCGCGTGTGGCGGAGTCGGCGCAGGGGTTGAAGATTGCCAGTTGGAATCTCGAACATCTGGCCGAGCAGGATGGATTGGGTTGCCGTCCGCGCACGGAATCCGACTACGCTGCCTTGCGTGCCTATGCCAAGCGACTCGATGCGGATGTGGTCGCATTCCAGGAAGTGGAAAGCGCAGCCGCGGCCGCGCGCGTGTTTCCTTCAGCGGAATACAGCGTTGTCATTTCCACGCGCCCACCCAGCGGCCGCCAGCATTTTTGCGGGCGGGATGCCACGGATGGACCGCTGATCCGTGAGCAGAAGGTCGGATTTGCCATACGCCACGGTGTCGAATTCAAGCGCAATGCGGATTTCGCGGCACTCGGCCTGGACAACGCGGACTTGCGCTGGGGCGTGGACATCACCCTGCAGGGCGAACATCCGCTGCGTCTTCTCGCAGTGCATCTGAAAAGTGGATGCTCGGCGGGAAGTGATCGGGAAGCGTGTCCGGTCCTGTTCGAGCAGGTTCCGGTGCTCGATCAATGGATCGAGGAACGTGAGGGCGAAGGAGAGG
>SHNG01000192.1 GCA_004295005.1 Gammaproteobacteria bacterium | reverse complement strand
GGTCGTATCGGCAAACAAGGCGACGTCTACCTGCGCACCTTGCTTATCCACGGTGCGCGTTCGAGCCTGCTCAATGCCGCCATGCGCCGCAAACGCGGCTTGTCACTGGATCGCACCCAGCGCTGGGTACTGGCGCTGGCCGAACGCAAGGGCCACAACAAAGCCTGTCCTGAGCCTGACGAAGGGCCGCCGTCGCACTCGCCAACAAAACCGTCAGGCGCCTGTGGGTCGCCGAACACCACGGCGCGAGTTTCAATCCCGATCACGTGAGCAATCGCCCCATCAACTGATGTCGTTCCACCGCAACACCGAACCATCGTTGTGCACTACCTCACTGCCGTTGCATTGCCTCAACTCATCCAAGCGTGTCGGTCGCCGAACCTGAAAAGCCGATACCAATTCTGGTCCTCGTGACCGATTGACTGTATGGCCCAGGTAAGTGGGTGAGCAGGGCCTTCGAGCGGCATGCCGCGAGCCTGCGAACGCCCGGCCGTATGCAGGCGGAGGGGCTGGCCGGGATGATGGCCAGGGCCAAGCCCACCACAAGGCCTGTCCTGAGCACGGTCGAAGGGCCGGATATGACCGAAGGGAATCCCCTTTTCGGGATGACCGAAGGGAATCCCCTTTTCGGGATGACCGAAGGGAATCCCCTTTTCGGGATGACCGAAGGGAATCCCCTTTTCGGGATCACCGCAGGAAATCCCTGTGGGACACGAATGCAACCGCACCGCTTGGCCCGTTGAAGCAAAAGCGTCCGCAGGGAAAGACAAAAAGTACGCGGCTTCCACCGCGCCAAGCCGCTGTGCTCAGAGCTTGACGGGGGAGTCCATACACGAATTGTTAGGCAGCAGCCTTAGTCGACGACGGCCATCCCGGGCGGATAGTAGGTGATTTCAAAGCGAATCCCATCCGGATCCTTCATGAAAAGAGCAATGGCACCGCCGAGGTTCTGAACGTCCGGAACTTCGAAGCCAGCGGTCTGCATGGCGGTGCGAATTGAATGAACCTGATCTGGCGAAGATGCCCCGAACCCCAAATGGTTCATGCCTGCACCGTAGCGTTCATAGGGATACGTATCTGGCTTCGCCTGCAAGAACTGGAAGTAGAAGCCGCTTCCATCAGTCCAAACGTGGTCCTTCTTCTTGGAGAAACCGATTAGCGGTAGCAGGTGCTCGTAATAGGGCATGCTGCGATCGAGAGATGACACAAGCAGGGTCACGTGGTCGATCTTCATACGCCAGAAACTTCCTATGCGGCCTAACGCCTGAGTTAAGCCGACTTGCCTAGTGGAGCCGGCACCATGGCAAGCTTAACCTGCCATGGCGCCAGTGGAACGAAGCAAGTTCGGCTTGAACGAATTGTTAGGCCTCACTTTTGCTGTGGTGCAGATGCCGGGGGCTGAAGTTGCTCCCAGGTGTTCCATTCTTCTACGATCTTTCCGCCCACTATGCGCGCTAGATTGATGCCGATGAGCGTGATCGGTTCTCCGGTCGCGCGCACCTTGACGTATGCCGTCATGCGCGTGGCGACCTTCTCTCCCTCTACGAACTGGTCATTGACTTGAAACGAGTCCTTGTCGTAGATGAAGAGGTTGTGGAAGTACAGGATGCTTTGGCGGAACCCGTCGAGATCGCGGTCACCGGCGGAAGCATGACCTACGTAGTCTGAAGCAATCACCTCGTCCAGCGCGGAGAGGTTGCCGGTCGCATAGATGTCGACCAACCTGCGAAACACCGCCTTCTTAGACTCGGGAGTGTCGTTCGATACGGGAGTGCTCATGTACCGCTCCTTGGGGAGTGCCGCTCGGCGTGTTTCCGTGAGGCCTAACGCCTGAGTTAAGCCGACCCGCGCAGTGGCGAGGCGGCGGTGTAGCGTTAGCGTAACACCGCCGCTGATGCCACGAAGCGGCATCGGCTTGAACGAATTGTTAGCCTGCAGCTCGTGCTTTTGGCGCGGACTTTTCCAGCGCTTCTGCCATGCGTGTTTGCCAACCTGGGCCGCTGGCTTTCCAGCGAGCAATGACCTGCGGAGGCAGGCGCAGGGAAAGAAGCTGGCGAGGGTTGTCCAGCTTTGGCCGGCCGCGGCGCACAAGCTTGGTGCCGTTATACAGATCTGCACCAGCAATCCAGTCATCCGTGATCTCGGGGAGATCCGGGTCATGCAAGGTGTGGGGTGAGCTTTTTTGCTTCGCGTTCATGGCAGTGCCTCATGCTGATAATGCGTCTTGCGACGCCGCGGGGCGTCCATGCGAAAACGACAAGGTGCGAGTCAAGCCAGCCTGCAGTGATGTAGCGAGGCTCGCCGTAGTCATGGCGGTCGTCTATGCGAGTGAAGTGCGGCCCAGCAAACACTTCATTGGCGCGCAGCATGTCGAGGCTGCGCTCGTGCAGAGTCCATTTGCGCTTGGTTGGGTCGCATGTGATTCGCACGTCATAAACGTAGCTACGCAAAGTGGCTTTGTCAAGTGCGAAGGATGCTGCTTCTGCAGGCTAACGCCTCAATCAAGCCGCGCCACGAAGCGGCATCGGCTTGAACGAATTGTTAGCGCCCAAAGCGACTCAGTATGGTGTGCCATCTTTGTGTGCGAAATGCCATTGTCCGTTTACAAGGGTTGCCGCAATGTCGTCGTCTGGATATGCGACTTGATCGCCCGCAGATCGATCTCCGATCTCCAGATAGACTAGATCTTCACTCGATTCGTTGAGGATATGGTGTGCGTTCCCATTCCCGGCTTTGAAGCCTGCGCATGAACCAGCTGTGAGCAGCGACCTGCCGTTATTTGTAACGAGCGTAGCTGTGCCAGAAATAATGTATACAAACTCGTCTTGCTTGGAGTGTGTGTGCCGAAGAGCAGATACGCCACCAGGAACTATGGTTGTCAGATTAACGCCAAAGTTTGTCAAGCCGAACAAGTCTCCAAGCGGCCGCTTGGTTCGCCCTTGCATTTTAGAGGCAAAAGGCTCTGGATAAACCGATGGTCTGGTTCGATCGGGAGCGTCTGCGGCGATGATTGCTTCGAGTTGTTCTTCGGCAGCCATGATGCTGATCTTGGGTGCTAACGTTTGAGTTCACCCGTCTGCGGAGGGCGGCGAAGCCGCCTGTAGCAGGTCGGGTGCAACGAAGGGTTAGGCATTGCATCTACCTCAGGCGCTGGCAGGGCTACCGGGATGGATTCGCGCCAGAGGCTCCACGCCAGAAGAGATACGAACCATCGGGTTCTCGACGGTAGATCTGCATGAACCAGATGTCGACAGGGACAACGCTTCCGTCCTTCTTAGATATCAGGCTGCCAACGGTCCTGCCGCGGAGCATCACCGCACCGGCGAGATCGGCCGCCTCCGTCAGTTCAGGCGTGAGCCTGAACTCAAACGCGCTTAGTGTGCCCGCCCACCAAGCGCGAATAGCTTCCTTGCCAACCACAGGGCTTTGCCCCGGCAGGATGACCTGGGCGTCCGCCGCGTACAAGGCCATTGCTGCTTCGAGCCGCCCGGCCTGGATGTCCTCATAGAACCGAGAGAGCTTGCCAAATGCGTGTTGCGCCAACTGGCCATTCGCCTGTGTTGGGCCGCCAAACGTGCCGATGATGGACGCGGACAAGACGTACTTGAGCAGTGCTTTCATCGTGTTCTTCGTGATGCCGCGAGCAATGCCTAACACCGGAATTAAGCCGACCCGCGAAGCGGGTTCGGCTTGAATGAATTGTTAGGGCTCATGCTAGTTGAATCCCCGGTTATGTGCCTCAGTCACCCAGGCTGCATCTACAGGGCCATTAAATCCGACGACAGCGTCGACACCGCAGTAAGGGCAGAGCGCCGTATGTCCGACAGGCTCACCGTCCGTCCACTCCTGCACAGCGCCAGGAAGAAACTCGGTAAAGCAGTAAAAACATACCGCGATGTCACTTGCGAGAAGGTGCTTCCGATGCATTGACGAACCGCAAGTTCTGCCCATGAGCCCTAACGCTGGAAATCAGCGGCGCGGGTACCGCGTCCGCTGCATTGACTTGTTAGCCGTTTTCACGTTTTCCCCAATCGCTTCTTGATACCTGCGGCAAGTGCTGGTGCGACATAGAGCACATGCAGAAACTGCTCTGCTAAGTGCAAGACGTCTTCCGCGTCATCTTTTGTAACTTGGACACCGTTGGGGTGTGCTGCGTCGTTTCCAACCCATCGCACGGCGTCAGCCCATTCCTTGAGATCTGTCGTGATCTTGCCGTTCTGTTGTAGCTGTGCGATCTGAGAAACCAACTTATCCCCAGTGGCGCCCTTCTCCAAAGATGCTACCTGCATTGCGCGCCTTGCCATGACCGCAGAGGCGCGATAAGCCCCTGCACTAAAGCAAATTTTTGCTTCATTAAGGTCCGTACGAATCAGTTCTGGGATGTCCTTCTCGGTAGGCTTCGGCAGCGGGGCCGGATAGACCTTGTTGCCCTTGTTGAGAACAAGCACTGGCTCATCACATGCATTGCAGACACCGATCCACCATGTCGTGCCTGATGATTTCTGCCAGAACGCCCGAGTAGTGTACTTCTGGTAGGCATGCTCGTATTCAACAGGCGCTGGCGTGAGCGCCGTATGCCTGTGACAGTGAGGGCAGTAGATGGAAAGTATCTCAGCCATGAAACCTCGCCAGCGGCTAACGTTTGAGTTCACCCGAGTGCGGAAGCGGGCGAAGCCCGCTGTAGCACTTCGGGTGCAACGAAGGGTTAGGCGGCGCGTTCATTGAGGAGAGCGTCAATGATTTCGCCAAAGGAAGCCTCAGCGTAGCGAGCCCAGAAGGACTCGGGCACGACGATGCGGAAATCAATGGCCAGCATTTCAACGACCTCCGCGAAGGCAGACTCTGGGTCACTGAAGTCATAGCGAGGACCATGGAATACGACAGCGGCGGAATCCTCAGGGAGAAACACCTCGGACTTCCAGCCAAGGCTTCGCGCCAGGACGCGTGAAATCGCGTGCGCCAACGTTTGCCGCGCTCCACCACCCCATGCCGTGAGTTCTTGCGCTGCCCGTTGCGCCTGCGCGGTCTTGAGCGTCTTGAAGAACGAAAGGTCAGGACCAAGCCAGCGCACGCCAATGAAGAACTTGCCCCACCGATCCTTCGGCGGAAAGTGCTCGGGGAATCGGAGTGCGCTCATGGTGCCACGCTTGCGCCGCCTAACGCTTGAGTTAAGCCGCGCAGCGTAGTGGCGGCGAATGCGTGCTAGCGTAGCGTAAGCACGCATTTGACGCCACGAAGCAGCGTCGGCTTGAACGAATTGTTAGACGATCATAGCGAATAAGTCACCTTTGAGTCGGTGACGGTCAATTTGGCATTGACTTGTAAGTGTCTGATCAAGGTCTCAAGTTGAGCCTCGGTGATCGTGCTCTTTGCGTTCTTTACAGTTGACCTAATTGTGTTTTTAAGTGTCTCAACTTTTCTTGGGCGCGATGCGCCGCGCTTCCTTAGGTCAGCTAACACGATCTCGTAGTTGTCGATCTTTACCGGCTTTGGCTCTGTTGTTAGCGGTTGGGCGGGAGTTGCTGGTTTGGAATTTGGCACGCCAGCCGGGCAAGTAAACTTGCCGTTCTGGTTAAGCACGACGCGAATTTTCTCTTTGAGCGACATGCTGCCAAAGAGATTGTTGATTGCTTTGCAGCAGGCTACGCAATTGTCATCGCTATTGCTGCCGGCGCGAGATGTTGGAACAAGATGTTCGACGCTTGCCTCTGCTTTCGGTAGCGGCATGTTGCAGAAGTAGCAAAGGCCGCCTTGGGCGAACATGAGGCGGTCAAGCGGTTTTGTTGCCATATGATCGTCTAACGCCTGAGTTAAGCCGACTTGCGTAGCGGAGCCAACAACGTGGCAAGCTTTTTCTGCCACGTTGTTGGTGTAGCGAAGCAAGTTCGGCTTGAACGAATTGTTAGACCGCGGCCATTCACTGCTCATCCTCTGGGTGCAGCGGAGAATGGGACCACTCAAATGCGGCCAAAACCTCTTTGGCTAGAGTATCCAACTCGGCGCGGTAGTGATGTTGATGCGGAGCCGGAACCTCGGGCCGTCCGGGGCCAAAGCCCATAGACGCTAGTGCAGAAGTGTATTGATCGAGTGGCCCGTAGCCAAAGATTTGGTTGTGGCGGTCCCAAACTACAGTCGCGTTATCTCTGGGGGAGTGAGCCCACAGGTCAAAGCGGGCGTCTCCTGAAAGAAGCGGGGCAAACCGGGCAAGGAACTCTTTGACCTCATCAAGGGATACGGCGGGACTCTGGTAGCGACCAGGTCGCGCCTCGCCGCGTGGCGTGTGGAGCACGTACAACAAGTAGTACGGAGCCTCAAGGCACTCAACTAGTCGCTCAAACACGGAAGGATCGCCGCCAGGAACGCCTGCGACGATACGCTCTCCGACCTCATATACGGGCGGGTGAGAGTGGGCGACCCAATTGCCGTTAACAAGGTGGCCGAGACGGTACATGAGCGGTCTAACGCCCGAAATCAGCCGCCGGCAGCCCGCGTAGCGGGATGACGGTCGGCTGCATTGAGTTGTTAGGCAACATTGCGCACGAACAGAGCAAGCTGCCCTTGGTTTTGCCGAGACGGCCACTCTACACCGACACGAGTGAACCCGATTTTAGTGAGGGTCTTGTGCATACCAATGTTCGTAGCGCGCGATGTTGCAAAGATACCTCTACCTTGTGCTGCCTCGACCACCGCACTACAGAGAGGCAATGAAAGTTTTCGCCCGCGAGCACTTGGAAGAACAAAGACCCAACCAAGCTCAAACGGATACTCCTGAGCCCCAAGTGCGGCACGCGAACCACCTTCAACTTCAGAGCGGTGATTCTGAGATGGTAGCTTAAGGCCGGCCACACCGAGTAAACACTTGCCCTCGCGAAGAAACGCGATGTGAGCCGCGGCCTTTACACGATCCTCGAGGCCGTGAGCCATGACTTCACCGCCGGCAAGAACGAGAGCCACGAAATCTTGGATCTCTGTAGGGCTTAATGCAGATGGCTTATTAACCGACACGATGGGATGAATGTCACTCATGTTGCCTAATGTTTGAGTTCACCCGAGTGCGGAAGCGGGCGAAGTCCGCTGTAGCACTTCGGGTGCAACGAAGGGTTAGGCCGCACTTTGCCGGTAGACATTGGGGCGATGCACTTCCATCATGCGCTCCGGTGCCGCCAGTGGTGTGAAGCCGTACTTGGCGTAGAGCGTATGGGCATCTCTGGTGGCAAGCAGCATACGCCGTAGGCCTTGAAGTTCTGGATGACTGACCACGGCGTCCAGGAGGCGCTTTGACAGGCCTTTGCCGCGATGCTCTTCCAGGACGTAGACGTCCGCGAGATACGCCAAGGTGGCGCGGTCTGTGATGACACGACCAAAGCCAACCTGTGCGTTGCCTAGAAGTACGCCAAAGCAGAGCGAATTCTCGATCGCGCGCTCGACCACAGCCCTGGGTACACCGGGCGACCAGTAGGAACTCGAAAGAAAGGCGTGAATCGCTTGAACGTCGAAACGCGCAGGATCTGTGGTGATCTCGTAGTCCGACATGGCGGTTGGTGTGTGCGGCCTAACTTCCAATTCGACACCCAATTTGGTGTGTAGTCCAGGTGTGTAGCATGTCAATCAGCGATGGCTTGTAGGAAAAATCCTACAAAAACCAACAGCATGGGCTGATTGAAGGTGCCTAATCCCGGTGCCTATCCTCTCCGTGTTTCAGTTTGCGGAGGTGATGCTTTGGAACGTTACGCAATCACGTGGGGCACGGCAAGCCTTGAGTCGAGTCACAGGGAGTCGGGTGGCACGCCGCCGCGCTTGTTGGATCAAGTGCGCATGCGGATACGGCGATTGGGGCTGGCGCGTCGCACGGAGGATGCCTATGTCGGGTGGATTCGTCGCTTTATTCTGGCCAATGGCAAGCGGCATCCGCGAGACATGGGGGAACGCGAGGTTGAATCGTTTCTGAGCCTGTTGGCGACGCGTGGCCAGGTGGCTGCCTCTACTCAGAACCAGGCCTTATCGGCCTTGCTGTTTCTGTATCGCGAAGTGCTGGGCATTGAACTGCCGTGGATGGAGAACATCCGGCGCGCGAAGCGCCCACAACGCCTACCGGTGGTGCTGAGCCGCACTGAGCTGAATGCGGTACTTGCTCAGCTTTCGGGTTTGGATTGGCTGTTGGCTTCGATGCTATATGGAGCAGGTTTGCGTCTGTTGGAGTGCTTGCGTTTGCGGGTGCAGGATGTTGATTTCGAGCATCGCGAATTGATGGT
The DNA here is from genome assembly GCA_004295005.1 of Gammaproteobacteria bacterium. Lineage (GTDB taxonomy): Bacteria > Pseudomonadota > Gammaproteobacteria > Xanthomonadales > Rhodanobacteraceae > Dokdonella. The sequence continues at coordinate 76,288 of SHNG01000192.1, read as the reverse complement.
GCGGCATGGCAAGGGCGGCAAGGATCGACGAACGATTCTGCCGCAGGGATTGCTGGAGCCGTTGCGTGTGCAGCGGGCCACGGTGGCGCGTATTCACGCTCGCGATCTGGCGGCGGGATTTGGCGAGGTCTGGTTGCCAGATGCGCTGGCCCGCAAATATCCCAACGCCGCGCGCGAATTGGCTTGGCAGTACTTGTTTCCTTCAGTGAAGCGCAGTGTTGATCCACGTTCCGGGTTCGAGGGGCGGCATCATCGCGATGAAAAACAGTTACAGCGTGCGATGAAGGCGGCGGTTCGTGCAGCCGGTCTTTCCAAGCCGGCCAGTTGCCATACCTTGCGCCACTCGTTTGCCACGCATTTGCTCGAGGATGGCTATGACATCCGCACGATCCAAGAGTTGCTTGGGCATGCCGATATTTCTACGACCATGATCTATACCCACGTCCTCAACCGAGGTGGGAGAGGAGTGGTCAGCCCGCTCGACCGAACGGGTTGACGCGTGGTTCGAGACGACTGGCCTCGACCTTTGGTCTCGATCCAGTCTCCTCACCACGAACGGTTTCGAGGAAATGACGAGCGCCCGAGCCATGCAGGGCGAGGGCCGGACCGAAGGAGTGGTCAGCCCGCTCGACAGAGCGGGGTGACGCGTGGTTCGAGACGACTGGCCTCGACCTTTGGTCTCGATCCAGTCTCCTCACCATGAACGGATTTAAGGCAACGCTGATCAAGCGGCTTCCGTTCGTGGTGAGCCCTTCGACCGTGCTCAGGACAGGCCTGTCGAACCATGAACCGAGTGCGCGTCGACAGAGCGGGTTGACGTGTGGTTCGAGACGACTGGCCTCGACCTTTGGTCTCGATCCAGTCTCCTCGCCACGAACGGTTTCGAGGAAATGACGAGCGCCCGAGCCATGCAGGGCGAGGGCCGGACCGAAGGAGTGGTCAGCCCGCTCGACAGAGCGGGGTGGGGAAGTGCAGCCGAGCAAACTCGGCTCTACGTTGGTTGGGGAAGTCAGCCGAGCGAGGCCAGCCATTCGTCGTCGGAGCCTTCGTTGATGCCCTCGAATAGAAAAGTGGAGAGATAGCGTTCACCGGTATCTGGCAGCATGGCCAGGATCACGCTGCCTTGAGCGGCTTCACGGGCGATGTCGAGGGCTGCGGCGAGCGTGGCGCCGGCCGATACGCCGACGAAGATGCCTTCCTTGCTGGCCAGCAGGCGTGCGGTGTCGCGGGCGACCACGTCGTCAACCTTCAATACGCGGTGGGGGACTGCGCGATTGAGGACAGCGGGAATGAGGTCGGGTGTCCAACCCTGGATCTTGTGGGGTTTCCATTCGTCCCCGGACAGCATCGGGGCTGCTGCGGGCTCGCAGGCGATCACCTGAACCTCGGGGCGCGCCACGCGCAGCACTTCACCCACGCCAGTCAAGGTGCCGCCGGTACCCCAACCGGAAACGAAGTAGTCAAGGCGATGACCGACGAAGTCACGCAGGATCTCCGCCGCGGTGGTGTTGCGATGCCAGGCCGGATTGGCCGGGTTGTCGAACTGCTGGGTTAGGAACCAGCCGTGCTTTGCCGCGAGTTCCTCGGCCTTGCGGATCATGCCGGTGCCGCGCTCTGCTGCCGGGGTGAGAATCACCTTGCCGCCGTAGGCGCGGATCAGTTTGCGTCGCTCGATTGAAAACGAATCGGCCATTACCGCAACGAACGGATAGCCGCGCGCTGCGGCCACCATGGCCAGGGCCACGCCGGTGTTGCCGGAGGTGGCTTCGATGATGGTTTGCCCGGGTTTCAGTTTGCCGCTGCGTTCTGCATCCAGCACCACGGCGAGGGCGAGACGATCCTTGACCGATCCGCCGGGATTGAAGGATTCCACTTTTACGTGAATATCGATGCCCTTGGGTGCGAGGCGATGCAGCTTGACGATCGGTGTGTTGCCGATGGTGTCCAGGATGGAAGCGTGCGACATGGGTTCAACTCCGTGGGAATCAGGCGGCGCGCAGATCGTGCGCGGTGTCCGGCGAAGCAAACAGGGGAGCTTCGCCGAACCAGTGTAGGCGATCCGACAATGCCGCGACCTTGCCGATGATGAGCAGGGCGGGTGATTGAACCTGGTGCAAGCGCGCCAGCTCGGACAGTTGATCCAGTGCGCCGCGGATGATGCGCTGTTCGGGGCGCGATCCGTTTTCGATCAAGGCGAACGCGGTATTGGGGCTGCGGCCGAGTTCAAGCAGGCGCAGTTGCAGGGTTTCGAGCAGCCCCAGGCCCATGTAGACGGCGAGGGTCTGGCTGTCGTCCGCGAGCACCTGCCAGTCGAGCGCATCCAGTGAATCCTTGCCGTGCGCGGTGAGAAAGCGAACGCTTTGCGCATGCTCGCGGTGGGTGAGCGGAATGCCAGCGTAGGCGGCGCAGGCCATTGCCGCGGTGATGCCGGGAACCACTTCGTAGGCAATATCGTGCGCTCGCAGAAATTCCAGTTCCTCACCACCGCGACCAAACATGAAGGGATCGCCTCCTTTCAATCGCACCACGCGCTTGCCTTGACGTGCGTGTTCCAGCAGCAGCGAGTGAATGATCTCCTGGGATGTGAGCGTGGCGCCTGATTGCTTGCCGACATCGACGAGCTCGGCATCGCGGCGAGCCAGTGCAAGGACCTCGGCAGACACCAGGCGGTCATGCAGGATCACATCGGCTTCGTTGAGTGCGCGCAAGGCATTCAGGGTAAGCAGGCCTGGATCGCCCGGTCCGGCACCCACCAGCACCACCGAACCATGCGCTCGCTCGTTGCCGACATCGCGCAGCGCGGCGAGCAGGGCGCGCGCCGCAGCCAACGGCTGGGCGCGTTTCAGGTGTGCCGCAACCGGGCCGTTAAACAGGCGCTCAAAGAAGCGTCGACGCCGTGCGGTGTCGGGAATACGCGTACGTATGCGTATGCGATAGCGAGCCACCAAATCAGTGAGCGGACCCAGCGATGAATCCAGCAGGGACTCGATGCGCTCACGGATCAGGCGCGCAAACACTGGAGCGGCGCCGCCCGTGGAAATGGCAATCATGAGCGGACTGCGATCCACCAGGGCCGGTACCTGGAAGCTGGAAAGGGCCGCATCATCCACGACATTGACGAACACGCAGCGCCGCCATGCTTCGGCGGCAATGCGCTGGTTCAAGGCACGATCATCGGTTGCCGCCACCACAAGCCAGACGCGGTCCAGTTGAGACTCATTGAACGCTTCCGCGGTGTGGCGAATGAGGCCCGCCTTGGCCCAGGCCCGCAAATTCGCGGTGATCTGTGGGGCCACAAGCGTAATGATCGCACCGGTCTTGCGCAGGGCGGCAACCTTGCGCTCGCCCACTGCGCCGCCCCCGACGACAAGCACCGGACGCTGGTTCAGGTTGGCAAAAATGGGGTAAAGGCTCATGCCGGCAGCATGAATGCGCGGGGCTTTCAGGGGAAATACCCGGAAATTCAAGGAATATGCGATTCCGTGATTTGCTCAAACGGCCGTTTAGACGTCCATACTGGACTCGCCGTTGCACACCCCGTATGCTGCCGCCTCAGCCGGCAATGCCCGGATCTGCCAGTTTGCCGTGAGTCGCGCCGACGCGGGCCGTGCCAAGGGCCAGCGAAGTACGCGGGCGCGGCTGCTCCAGACTCTCCGGAACATTGCCCGTATCCAACAGCCGTGGATTGCAGCAAATGACCTTGACCCAACTGCGCTACATCGTTGCGATTGCCGATGCGGGCCTCAACATCACCATGGCTGCGGAACGCGTGCACGCAACCCAGCCGGGTATTTCCCGGCAATTGCGCCAGCTCGAGGATGAGCTGGGCTTCCAGGTATTTTTGCGCAAGGGCAAGAGCCTGGATTCCATCACTGCGTCGGGCGCACAGGTAATTGCGCGCGCACGCACCATTCTTTCCGAGTCGGCAAATATCCGCGCCCTCGCCGCCAATCTGCGCCGCGATGGCGATGGGGAACTGGTGATCACGACCACCCACACCCAGGCGCGGTTCGTTCTGCCGGGTGCGGTCAGTACCGTAAAGCAGCGCTATCCGAAGCTCTCGGTGCGCCTGGAGCCGCGCGGCGATACCGAGCTGATCGAATTGCTCGGGCGAGGCAATGCCGATATGGCCATTGTCAGCACCGCGGGCGCACCGCCCATCGCGGAACTGGCCATTCCGCTGTTTCGCTGGGATCGCAAGATTCTCGTGCCGCGCGCGCATGCCCTGGCTTCGCTCGGGCGTGCACCACGGATCGACGAGCTGGCGGCATGGCCCCTGGTCAGCTACGAATCCTCGCTGTCGGCGGATTCCTCGCTGCGCCGTGCGTTCGTGGCTGCCGGCTGCGAACTGAACCTGGCGGTGACCGCGCGGGATGCCGACCTGATCAAGGTCTATGTGCGCGCCGGGCTCGGCGTTGGAGTACTTGCCGAGATGGCCCTGCAGGAGTCCGACAGCCGGGACTTGTGCATGCTGTCTGCGGAAGGATTGCTGCCGACTTGCACCACCTGGGTCGTGCTTCAGGCAGATCGCGTGCAGCGCGATTACGCGCTTGACCTGATCGCCGCCCTGGCGCCCCACGTGGATCGACGCGATCTGGTTCGAGTGGTGCAGGGTGCGGCGCCACCCGCATGGCCGGTGCCGCCGCATTGGCGGGAGCTCTCGCCATTGGTTGCCGACGCCGCCTGAGTTCGAACCCGCCACATGTGACGCGGGTGGGCTGAGCGCGGGGCTGGCTCAGTTGTCAGCATCGATCAGGCCACGATTGCGCAGCAGGACAACCACCTGGTTCGCAAGGGTTGCCGGGTCGGCACTTCCACCGTTCAGGCGCAGCTCTGCGTGCAGGGGAATTTCATAAGGATCGCTGATACCGGTGAACTGCGGAATCTTGCCTGCGCGCGCCTGCGCGTACAAACCCTTGCGGTCGCGTGCCTCGCAGGTGGCCAGTTCGGTATTGACATGGATTTCAATGAAGTGACCGTGAGCCTCCACGCGCGCCCGCGCATCAGCACGGCTGTCGCGGTAGGGTGCAATTGGCGCACACACCGCGATTCCACCGTGGCGCACGATCTCGCTGGCAACATAGCCTATGCGGGTGACATTGGCGGCGCGGTCTTCGCGCGAAAAGCCGAGCCCTTTGGACAGGTGCGTGCGCACCTCATCGCCATCCAGCAGGGTGATGGAACGTGCCGAGTTTTCCAGCAGACGTGCAATGACGGCCTGCGCAATGGTCGATTTGCCTGATCCTGAAAGGCCGGTGAAGAACAGCGCAAAACCCGGACGAGTGCCGACCGGATGGCGGTCGCGCAGGATCGCCGTCACTTCAGGGTAGGAAAACCAGTGCGGAATCTCCGTGCCCGTATGCAGGCGCCGCCGCAGCTCGGTACCCGACATGTCGCTGACTTCATCGCCCGCGCGCACGTCGGTTTCCGCGATATAGGCTTGGTGGTTTGCCGCGTAGACCATGGCTGGAAACGGGACCACGTGAATACCGAGTTCATCCTGATGCTCGGCCAGAAGCTCCTGTGCAGCATAGGGTTCGTAGAACGGATTGCCGTTGGAGTCCTTGCCGGGACCGGCATGATCGCGACCGACAATAAAATGTGAAGCTCCGTAGTTCTTGCGGATGATCGCGTGCCAGAGTGCTTCGCGAGGCCCGGCCATGCGCATGGCCAGCGGCAGCAGGGAAAGTTCGACGGAATCCTGCGGGTAATGCTTGAGCAGTGCCTTGCAGCAACGCACGCGGGTGTAATGATCGACATCACCCGGTTTGGTCAGGCCAACCACGGGCTGGAGGAGCAAATTGGCATGGGTGCGCTCGACCGCGCGCACGGTGAGTTCGTGATGCGCGCGATGCATCGGGTTGCGGGTGTGGAAGGCAACCACGCGATCCCAGCCGCGCGCGGCGAGGCGATTGCGCAATGATCGCGGCGTGTCACGCAGCTCGGTGAAATCGTGGTGCTGCGGTGCCTGAATGCCTTGCACGCGACCGCCAATGTAGACACGGTGACGACGGTCGAGCAGTTCAGCCACCCCCGGATGCAGGCGGTCGGTGGTACCAAACATCTGGTGTGCTTCCTGCAGCGGATCGATGAAGTAGATGTCCTCGACCTTGATCACGGCCAGCGGTACGCCTTCCCTGTCAAGCAACGCAATTTCGTTGCCGCAGGTCAGCTTGGCCGCAAAAGCCTCATCCACATCCAGGGTAATCGGGATCGGCCACAGGGTTCCGTTGCTGAGGCGCATGTCATCGAGAACGCTGGTGTAGTCGCGTCGGTTGAGGAAACCCTCAAGCGGAGAGAAGGCGCCGCTCAGCAGCAGTTCCAGGTCACACAACTGTCGCGCATCGAGTGACCATCCGGGCAGGCTGGCGCTGCGTTGCTTGAGCTTTTGCGCATCGGCAAAGGGCAGATAGAGTTCCTTGAGCGTGCCTCCATGCGGCGGGTTCAAGGAATCAGCAAACGTGGGTGCCAGTGCGGGTTGATTCATGGCGCAGGCTCGCGAAATTGAATTCACATGGTTGAACGAAGGGCCACCGACCGGAACAGCTCGATCCTCTGGGGGGCGGATGGAGCAGGTTCCGGCCGGCGGCGAAACGGTTTGGCTCGTTCGGGAGTTGGCCGACGAGCGTCGAAACGGTCATTGATCAGACTTCAAGATGGATCCCGCATTCGCGCTTGAGGCCGAAGTAGCGGGTTTCTTCCTCGCGCATGCCGGGTTGCCAGCGCTGCGTGGTGTGCACGTCACCGATTGAAACGTAGCCTTCGTGCCAGAGCGGGTGATAGGGCAGGTCGTGGCAACTCAGGTATTGCCAGATGTCGCGATCGCTCCAGTCGATGATCGGATGCACTTTCCAGCGTCCGGACTTCAGTTCGAGCACCTTGGCCTGCTCGCGGGTACTTGACTGGCTGCGGCGCAGTCCGGCAAACCAGGTGCGCGCATTGAGCTCATCCAGGGCGCGCTTTAGGGGTTCCACCTTGTGCAGGCGGTCATAGTGTCCGAGGCCTTCAAGACCCTGTTCCCACAGCTTGCCGTGGCGTGCTTCCATCCAGGCGCGGCCGACCTGCGGACGATAAACGCGCAGATCCAGCTTGAGGCGCGTACTCAACTCGTCGGCGAAGCGATAGGTTTCCTCGAACAGGTAGCCGGTATCGACAAGGATTACCGGAATGCGCGGCTGCTGGCGGGTGAGCAGATGCAGGGAAACTGCCGACTGTGCGCCAAAGCTGGACGAGAGCACGTGGGTACCCGGCAGCGTTTCCAGGGCCCAGCGCACGCGTTGTTCTGCGCTTCGGGTCTCCAGCCAATTGTTGAGAATGGCCAGCGCGCGCGAATCCTCGGCGGCGGTCACCAGATCGGGCAGGGCATTCATGGGATCACCTTGATGGCAATGTTTCTGGCGGGTTGCACGACATTCCTGCGCAGCAGGAAATCTCCGAATCCCTCATCGCTTTCGCGACCGGCGGCGTAGTCGGCAAACAGTGCATCGAGCGCGGCAAGGAAGGCGGTCTCGTCGATGTTCTCGCGATACAAGGCATTCAGGCGCTGTCCCTGGCGATCCGCGCCGAGCATCAGGTTGTAGCGGCCCGGGGCCTTGCCCACCAGCGCGATCTCACCGAGGTAGGGGCGCGAGCAGCCATTGGGACAGCCCGATATGCGCAGGTGGATCGGCGCATTGGACAGACCATGACGCTTCAACAGGCCTTCCACCTTTTGCAGCAACTCGGGCAGGTAGCGTTCCGCTTCCGCCATGGCCAGGCCGCAGGTGGGCAGGGCCACGCAGGCCAGCGCGTTCAGACGCAGCGGCGTGGCGTGCCGATACAGATCCAGGCCGTGGCGCTGTACCTGCGCATCGATATCCCCGCGTTGGCGGGCACCGACATTGGCAATGACCAGATTCTGGTTCGGCGTCAGTCGGAACTCACCGGTGTGGACAATGGCAATTTCACGCAAACCGGTGAGGTGCAAGGCATCGGGCTTGTCGGCAATGCGACCCGCCTCGATGCGCAGGGTCAGGTGCCAGCGACCGTCATGGCCTTCGCGCCAGCCGAAGCGGTCACCGTTGTGGTCGAAACGGAAATCGCGCAATGGAGCCAGGGAAAAACCTGCGCGCGATTCCACCTCGCGGCGGAATGCGTCAAGGCCGAGCTTCTCGATGGTGTACTTGAGACGGGCATGCTTGCGTTGTTCGCGGTTGCCGAAATCGCGTTGGCTGGTCAGCACCGCTTCGGCCACGGCAAACAGTTGTCCGGGAGTCACGAATCCAATCAAGTGCCCGAGCAAGGGGTAGGTCGAAGCATCGCCATGCGTCGCACCCATGCCGCCGCCGACACTGACATTGAAGCCGGCCAATACCCCATTCTCGATAACGGCGATGAAACCGAGGTCGTGCGCAAACACGTCCACGTCATTGTCCGGCGGTATGGCGAACGCAATCTTGAACTTGCGCGGCAGGTAGGTCTCGCCGTACAGCGGTTCACTCTCCGGTTCGCCGCCTGCAATGCGTTCCTCATCCAGCCACAGTTCGGAGTAGGCGCGTGAGCTCGGCTTCAGGTGCAAGGACAGTCGGCGTGCCCAGTCATGCACCTCGGCGTGCGCCTGGGAAAGCAGCGGATTGGCCGAAACCAGAACATTGCGATTGACGTCACCGCAGGCGGAAACCGTATCGATCAGGCTGGCGTTGATGGCTTGCAGGGTGGCCTTGAGTTCACGCTTGATGACGCCGTGAAACTGGAAGGCCTGGCGCGTGGTCAGGCGCAGCGAATGATTGGCAAAGCGCATGGCGACGGCATCCAACGCCAGCCACTGCTCGGGCGTGACCACGCCGCCCGGCGTGCGCGTGCGGATCATGAAGCTGTAGGCGGGCTCCAGTTTCTGCTGGCGACGTTCCTCGCGCAGGTCGCGGTCATCCTGCTGATAGCTGCCATGGAACTTGATCAGTGCGGTGTCGTCCTCGCGGATGGCACCGGTGTGGTTGTCTGCAAGGCTCTCGAGCAGGCTGCCGCGCAAGAAGCGGCTGCGCTGCTTGATGTGTTCGACGTGGGAAAGTTCGCGGCTCATGGTGCGGCGGTCCGTTCTCAGTACACATCACGCGCATAGCGGCCGGACTGACGCAGGGATTCCAAACGTTCACTGGCGGCTTCGTGATCCACTGCGGCGTATTCCGCGATCACCGCGATGAGGGCATCGTGGACATCACGTGCCATGTGCGTGGCGTCGCCGCACACGTACACATGCGCGCCGCTTTCCAGCCAGGCGTAAAGATCGCGACCATTCTCGCGCAGGCGATGTTGCACATAGATCTTGTGCGCCTGGTCACGCGAGAAGGCGAGATCGAGACGACTCAGGCGGCCCTCACGCAGGGCCTGCTGCCATTCGGTCTGGTAGAGGAAATCGCTGCGCAAATGCGGGTTGCCAAAGACCAGCCAGTTGCGACCTCTGGCGGCGTTTTCCGCGCGCTCCTGCAGGAATCCGCGGTAAGGCGCCACGCCGGTTCCGGCACCGATCATGATGATGTCGCGGCTGCCATCGGCGGGCAGGCGGAAGCGCTCATTGGTCTCGATGAAGACGGGAAGCCGGTCTCCCGCCTGTGCGCGCGACAGATAGCCCGAAGCGGCACCGCCGTGTTGGCGCCCAAAGGCTTCGTAGGCGACATTGGCCACCGTCAGATGCACTTCGTCCTCGACCAGGGTGCGGCTGGAGGCGATGGAGTACAGACGGGGCATCAGCGGACGCAGGGCAGCGATCAGCTCATCCGCATCCCAGTTGTTCGGGTACAGGCGCAGCAGCTCGACGAGCGGATGGCTGGCAAGCAATCTGGCCAGCTCCTCGCGTTGTTCGCCGGCGAGCAGGCGGTTCAACTCCGCGTTGCCGGATGCGGCTGCCAGGCTGGCGAGCACCGGCCGACTCACGCGCGTCAGTTCGCGACGCGTAGCCAGCCATTCGTGCAGGCTCAGGCTTTCTCCGCCGTGGGTGACCCGCGTTTTTCCATCGAGGTGCAGTTGTTCGAGGATTTCATTGACCAGGGCAGGGTCATTCGTGGGCCAGATACCCAGCGCATCACCGGGTGTGTAGTCGAGTCCGGAGCCTGCCAGTGACAGTTCAATGTGGCGCACATCCTTGTCGCTGTCGCGGGAGGTGATGCGCTGGTTGGCCAGCAGCTCGGCGGCATAGGGATTGTCGCGGCTGTAGCGCACAGCACTGCTGACCGGATGCAAGGCCACCACGCTGGAGCGCGGCGTCGCCGGGGTCGTTGTCTTGAAAGCGGTGGCCGGTTCCAGCGCTCGCTGGCGCCAGGGCGTGGCCACCGTCTCGATGTCCAGGTCGGCTTCGCCAAGATCGAGCACGCGCTGGGCTCCCAGTTCGTGCAGGCGCGCGTCCAGCTTGCGCCCGACCGCATTGAACTGCGGATAACTGGAATCACCCAGGCCGAGCACGCCGAAGCGCAGCTCGGGCAGGCGCGGTGCGCGCGGGCCGAGCAGGTGCTCGAACAGGACGCGCCCGTCGTCCGGTGGATCACCGTCGCCCTGGGTACTGACCACCAGGTACAGGAGGCGTTCGCTCTTGAGTTGGCGAAGCGGATAGACGCTGGCATTGAATAAGCGCACGGCGATGCCTGTGGCCTCAAGCTCGGCACTCAGCTTTTCGGCAGCACGCCTGGAATTGCCGGTCTGGCTCGCGTAGACCACGCTGACCGCGTGCGCGGAAGTGCCAGGTGCCGCCAGCGGGGCAACGATGCCGCGGGTTTCCGCTGCGTGTTCTGCCAAACCGGCGCTGTAGCCGGAAAGCCACCACAGGGTCTGGCTGTCGAGTCCATCCACCAGGCGCGCCAACAGGGCGATCCTGTCTTCCGCAAGCGGGGTTCGAGGTTGGCTGGCGAGTTGCGCAGACATCGTGGCGTGGATTCATTTGGACGGCCAAATGACCGCGATGGGGGCAATCTAGGGTTGCGCCGGCGATCGCGGAAGGAAGCGTTGCGCATGGGCTTATGCGCGCCGTGCATGTGGCATGGCCGTGGTGCGATATGCTGGCCGAGGCAGATGGCCAAATCGGGAGGCAAGATGAACAGTTCCGCACAGAGTCGCCTGGCGGTCTTGATCGATGCCGACAATGCCCAGCCGGCCATTGTCGATGGCTTGCTGGCCGAGGTCGGCAAATACGGCACCGCCAGTGTCAAGCGCATCTATGGTGACTGGACCAGTCCGCAAATGAAGGGCTGGAAGGATGTTCTGCTGTCGCACTCGATCCAGCCGATCCAGCAGTTCCGCTACACCACCGGCAAGAACGCCACGGATTCTGCAATGATCATCGATGCCATGGATCTGCTCTACAGCGAGCGCTTCGATGGTTTTTGCATCGTCTCCAGCGACAGCGATTTCACCCGCATTGCCATGCGCATCCGCGAGTCCGGCTTGACCGTGTACGGTTTCGGCGAACGCAAGACGCCGGTGCCGTTCGTGGCCGCCTGCGACAAGTTCATCTACACCGAAATCCTGATTGATCGCGACGATGAGGCCGATGCGCCGGTCAAGCAGACGCAAGCCGTCAAGGAACTGGGCAAGAACCAGAAGTTGGTGAGCCTGCTGCGCAAGGCTGTGGAAGCGTCGTCGGATGACACCGGCTGGGCCAACCTGTCTCCGGTTGGCAGCTACATTGCGAAACAGACGCCGGACTTCGACCCGCGCAACTACGGCTTCCGCAAGCTGCGCGAGCTGGTCGCGGCAAGCAAGCTGTTCGACATGGAAGAGCGTGTCACCGGCGTCGGCCCCGGCAAGTCGGTGTACCTGCGCGAGCGCAGCAAGGGCGCCTGATCCGCGTTACTCCGATGCGCCGATCTGCAATGTGCGTGCCGCGTGGTGGTAGCTGGCGACAATGTGTTCGCCGCGCAGACAGGCAGTGATGCGCATGCCACTGGCCGAGGCTTCCGCCAGTTCGCGCAAGGCAATGCGCGCCGCCGCTTCGGGTGGATAGCCAAACACCCCGCAACTGATGGCCGGGAACGCCAGTGAATTCAGGCCGTGTTCGCGGGCAAGGCGTATGCAGTTGCGATAACAGGCAGCCAGCAGTTCCGCTTCGCCCTGGTCGCCACCTTCCCATACCGGCCCCACGGTGTGAATGACGTGGCGGGCAGGCAGGTCGAAGCCGGGTGTGATGCGTGCCTCGCCGGTCGGGCAACGTACGCCCGGCTGCACTTCGGGGAGCGCGCGACAAGCACGCAACAGCTCCGCGCCCGCCGCACGATGGATGGCACCATCGACGCCACCGCCGCCAAGCAAGGTTTCATTGGCGGCATTGACGATGGCGTCGACCCGTATGCCGGTGATGTCTGTTTGGACAATCGTGATCTGCATGGCTTCATGATCGTCCAGCGGATCGGCGTTTCCAAGCTGGATTGGCGACGTTTTGGCGAACGGACCGAGCTCCCGGCAGTGACTTCTGGCCGATTAGCCCGGCACCCCGCCTTGCGTTACCCTTGCCAACCCTGTTTCGCACGCCTCGTCGCGCGGGTGGCGCCGCCCTAGGAAAGGTCTGGACAAGTATTGGCGCGAGCAAGCTCGCTCCGACAAAATCAAGCAATCGTGGGAGCGGGCTTGCTCGCGACGAATGAGTCCCCTACTTGTCCAGAGTTTCCCCAGAAAGCCCAGTCGCGGAACCTTGAACCTCTCATCGCTGATTCATTGCTGTCATCGTCGCGCGAGCGTGGATCCAGCGCCTTCAAGGGATTCAACAGCCAAGGCACTGGGTTCCCGCCTTCGCGGGAACGACGAGCGAAGCAGGCTTGGTCAGCATTGCCTTAACCGTGCCTCGCGCAGCCCTTGCGCGCGCCGGCAAATCCGAAATTCGACTCGTGGTAGTGTCCAGAACATGCAAAAACGCCCATTCATCCTGATCGCAAGCGCCAGCCTCGTGCTGGCCGCCTGTACTTCGAAAGAGCCAGCCGAACGCGGCAGGGTGAGCGCGCCTGCCATCCCGGTGACGACGGCCCTGGTCGAACCCATGCAGTGGGTCGACACCATCGAGGCGGTGGGCACCACCAAGGCGCGCGAGTCGATCACCTTGACCGCGAAGATTTCCGACACCGTGCGCAAGATCAATTTCCAGGATGGCCAGCATGTGGATGCCGGCGATGTGCTGGTTGAATTGACTTCGGGTCAGCAGGTGGCAGCGCTGGCCGAAGCCCAGGCCACCTTCAAGGATGCCGAGCGCTTGATGTCGCGCAACAACGACCTGGTCAAGCAGGGCACGGTATCCAAGCAGGTGGCCGACACCGCGCGCGCCACCCACGATTCCGCGCAGGCCAGGGTTGCGGTGCTGCGTGCACAACTGGCTGATCGCGTGGTGACGGCACCGTTCTCCGGGGTGTTGGGCCTGCGCCAGGTCAGTGTGGGTGCGCTGGTCACGCCGGGGACGGTGATTACAACCCTGGACGATATCGATACGGTCAAACTCGATTTTTCCCTGGCCGAGCGCTATCTCGCGGCGGTCCGAACGGGGCTGGCCATCGTCGTGGCCACGGCGGCCTATCCCGATCGCAGCTTCGAGGGCACGGTCATGTCGGTGGATTCGCGGGTCGATGCCTTGACGCGCTCTTTTCTCGTGCGTGCCGAGATGCCAAATGCCGACCACGCCCTGCGCGCCGGCATGCTGATGACGGTGAAGTTGCTGCAACCGGCGCGCGAGGTGCTGGGAATTCCGGAAATCGCCGTGGAACAGGTCGGAACCGGAGCGTTTGTTTACCGGGTGCAGGAAGGGAACAAGGTTTCGCGCACCAAGGTCGAAATCGGGGCACGTCAGCAAGGCAAGGTCGAAATCCTGGCCGGACTTGCAGCCGGTGATCGCATCGTCATCGACGGCACGGTCAAGCTGCGCGACGGTTCACTCATCAGCGACGCCACTCCCAAGCCGGCGCCTTCGCCATGAATCTTTCCGACATCTCGGTACGCCGACCGGTTCTAGCCACCGTCATCAGCCTGCTGCTGGTCGTGCTCGGGGTGATGTCGTTCACCCGCCTGACCTTGCGCGAACTGCCGGCCATCGACCCGCCCATCGTCTCGGTGAGCGTCGACTATCCGGGTGCTTCGGCAGCCGTGGTTGAAACGCGCATCACCCAGGTCCTGGAAGATGCGCTGGCCGGCATCGAAGGTGTGGACATCGTGCAGTCGAGCAGCCGCAACGGCAGCGCGGATGTCTCCATGGAGTTCAAGCTCAGTCGCGACATCGAAGCGGCAACCAACGACGTGCGTGATGCGGTCAGCCGGGTACAGGGCCGCTTGCCGGAAGAAGCCGATCCGCCGGAAGTGTCCAAGGTCGAGAGCGATTCGGATGCCATCCTCTGGCTCAACATGCGCTCCGACAACATGGATGCGCTGGAGCTCAGCGACTATGCGAACCGCTATGTTTCCGACCGCCTCTCCGCGATTGAGGGCGTGGCACGCGTCATCGTCGGTGGTGACCAGCGCTATGCCATGCGCATCTGGCTGGATCGCGAAGCGCTGGCCGCGCGCGGCCTGGCGGTTTCCGACGTGGAAGCCGCGCTGCGTCGGGAAAACGTGGAACTGCCGGCCGGACGCATTGAATCCGCCAATCGCGATTTCACCCTGCGCGTGCAGCGCAGCTATCGCCAGGCCGGGGATTTCGCAAAGTTGGCGCTGACCAAGGGCGCCGATGGCTATGTGGTTCGCCTGGGCGATGTGGCCAGGGTCGAGCGTGCCGCCGAGGAGCGTCGCTCCTATCTGCGCAGCAATGGCCAGCAGAATGTTGGACTCGGCATCGTCAAGACCTCCACCGCAAACAGTCTCGACGTGGCGCGTGCGGCGCGCGCCGAAGCGCTGCGTGTGCAACAGTCCTTGCCGGCGGGCACGCAGATCTTCGTTGCCTACGACTCCACCTTGTTCATCGAGTCCGCGGTGGAGCGAGTGTATGCAACCCTGATCGAAGGCTGCGCGCTGGTCATCATCGTGATCTTCCTGTTCCTCGGCAGCGTGCGCTCAGCCTTGATCCCGGCGGTCACCGTACCGGTGTGTCTGATCGCCGCGTTCATCGGCCTGTATGCCTTTGGCTATTCGATCAACCTGCTGACCTTGCTGGCGCTGGTGCTGTGCATTGGCCTGGTGGTTGATGATGCCATCGTGGTTCTGGAAAACATCCAGCGCCGCGCGGACCTTGGCGAGCCTTCGCTGGTGGCAGCGCAGCGGGGCACGCGCCAGGTTGCCTTTGCGGTGATTTCAACCACGGCGGTGCTGGTTGCCGTGTTCCTGCCCATCGGTTTCATGGAAGGCAATACCGGCCGCCTGTTCCGCGAGCTGTCGGTCACCCTGGCCAGTGCCATTGCGTTGTCGGCATTCGTGGCCTTGACCCTGACCCCGATGATGGCTTCCAAGCTGGTGCGTGCGCATGTGGAGAAAAGGGGTTTCAACGCTTTTGTGCATGAGCGCCTCGAACGCCTGACCGCAAGCTACCGGCGCAGCGTCGAACGCAGCAGTGGCAAGCCGGTCGTGTTTGGCTTGCTGATGCTGGCGGCACTGGGCCTGAGCGCGATGCTGTTCAAGCTTGTGCCGGCAGAGTTGGCTCCCACCGAAGATCGTGGCGTGTTCCATGTCTCCGTGACGGGGCCGGAAGGTGCCGGTTACGACTACACGGTCGGCCAGATGCAGCAGGTCGAGCAGAAGTTCATGGGCTTGATCGGCGAGGGCGGCCCGATCGAGCGCATCAATTCGCGCGTTCCCGGCAGTTGGGGTGCCAGCCAGGAAATGCACACCGGCCGCATCACCGTGTTTCTGAAGGACTGGACCGAGCGCAAGCAGTCCACGCCCGAGGTGACCGAAAGCCTGCGCAAGGAACTCAATACCCTGACCGGCGTGCGCGCCTTTGCCTCCTACCGGACCGGCCTGGTCCGTGGTGGTGGGCAGCCGTTGAGCGTGGTGTTGGGCGGACCGGACTACGAGGAGATTGCGCAGTGGCGCGATCGCATGCTCAAGCGCATGGACGAGAATCCCGGCTTGATCGGCGCGGATTCCGACTACAAGGAAACCCAGCCACAGATGCGCATCAACATCGACCATGTGCGTGCCGCGGACCTTGGCGTGTCGGCACAGGAAATCGGTCGCACCCTGGAAACCATGATGGGCGGGCGCCGCGTCACCACCTATGTCGATGGCGGCGAGGAGTATGACGTCATCATGCAGGCACAGCGCGGCGATCGCGCGGAACCGGCCGACCTCGACAACCTGTACGTGCGTTCCAGCAGCAGCGGCGAGCTGATTCCGCTGGCCAATCTCGTCAGCCTCAGCGAGCTTGCCGAACCGGGTCGATACAACCGCTTCAATCGACTCCGCGGCATTACCATTTCTGCCAGCCTGGCGCCGGGATACACGCTTGGCGAAGCATTGGCCTGGGTGCAGCAGGTGGCCGAGGAAGAACTTCCGCCCTATGCACAACTTGACTACAAGGATGAGTCCCGCGAGTACCTGAAAGCGGGTGGTGCGGTGGTTTTCACCTTCGCCCTGGCCTTGTTGGTGGTGTATCTGGTGCTGGCCGCACAGTTCGAGAGTTTCGTGCACCCGTTCGTGATCATGCTGACCGTGCCGCTGGCGGTTTTGGGTGCCTTGATTGGCTTGTGGTTGACCGGCAATACACTGAACCTGTTCAGTCAGATCGGCATCGTCATGTTGATTGGCCTCGCGGCCAAGAACGGCATCCTCATCGTGGAATTTGCCAACCAGTTGCGCGACCAGGGCAGGAGTGTCCGTGAAGCCATTGCCGAAGCAGCAGCGGTTCGCTTGCGACCGATCCTGATGACCTCGGTGGCCACCATTGCCGGTGCGGTGCCGCTGGTGGTTGCCGGTGGCCCTGGTTCGGCAAGCCGCGCGGCCATTGGCGTGGTGGTGATATTCGGCGTGGCCTTCTCGACCATTCTTTCGCTGTTCGTGGTGCCCTCCTTTTACGCCTTGCTTGCTCCATTCACGCGTTCGCCGGAGGCCCTGGCGCACAGGATCGAAACGCTGGAAGCCGAAACGCCGCCTGTGGGTGGGCACGCATGATCAACATGTGCAATGCGACGGCCAACGCTCGTGACTGACACCCCACGCAAGAACCGCAAGCCGATGGTGGGCTCGCCATGGAAACAATCCGCGAGCAGGCCATTGCGTGAGCATTCCGCGCAAGCCACGCAACCGCCTGGCGAGCGCAAGCCGGTGCGACCCAGTGGCGAGCTGCGTTTGTATGGACTCAATGCCTGCCGCGCCGCATTTGCCAATCGACCACAGGATTTGCGCAAGGTCTATCTGAGCGAAGCGCGCGTGGCGGACCTCAAGCCGGTTCTGGCCTGGTGCGTGAAGCATCGGCTCGGATACCGCGTTGTGGAAACCATGGACCTCGACAAGCTGACCGGCTCGCGCCACCACGAAGGCGTGTGTTTCGAGATGTTGCGTCATCCAGCAAAGGCGCTGGCCGATCTGCTTGCCGGCTTGCCACCGGCGCCTGCGCCGGCCTTGCTGATCTGGCTGGATGGCGTCGGCAATCCGCACAATCTCGGCGCACTGCTGCGCAGTGCCGCGCATTTCGAAGTGGCCGGAGTCATCGTGCCGACCAGCTCCCCGCTGGATCTTTCCGGTGCGGCAGCGCGCGTCGCGGAAGGGGGAGCGGAGTTCGTGCCCATGGCGCGGGTTGACGATGTGCACGCCGCGTTGCAGGCGTTGCGTGATGCCGATTTCGATGTTGTTGCAACGGTTCCGGCGGGCGCAGCCAACCTGTATGCATCGCGCCTCGCGGCGCGCAGCGTGCTGGTTTTCGGCGCGGAAGGCGAAGGCATGAGCCGGGAACTGATTGCTGCGGCAACGCAGCGCCTGAGCATTCCCGGCAGCGGCCGCGTCGAGAGCCTCAACATTGCCGCCAGCGCTGCCGTGTTGCTGGCCGAGTACTGGCGCCAGACGCGTCATTGATTACGCGCAATCGTGAGGCTTTGGTAGAGCCGAGCTTGCTCGGCTGTAGGCTCCTGGCAGCGACAAGCGGAGCGATCTCCGCATTGCGCGAAACACGACGCTTTGGTAGAGCCGAGCTTGCTCGGCTGTAGGCTCCTGGCAGCGACAAGCGGAGCGATCTCCGCATTGCGCGAAACACGACGCTTGGGTAGAGCCGAGCTTGCTCGGCTGTCGTCCTTGTGGGCCGCTTCAACACGATCCGCCGATGGCTTGCCTCGTGGCTCAGCTCGCGTAGATCAGCTCGGGAACCGGCCGTGGTTGGTCGAACAGGAAACCCTGGCCGATCATGCATTCGAGGCGCAGCAGCGCTTCGCATTGCACCGGCGTCTCGATGCCTTCCGCGATGACTTCCATGCCCAACGAACCGGCCAGCGCACGAATGGCGCGGATCACGGCGGCGCAACTGCCGCTCAGGTCGGCATTCAGTTCCGCGACGAAGGAACGATCGATCTTCAGTGCGTGCAAGGGGAAACGGTGCAGGTAGGACAACGAGGAATATCCGGTTCCAAAATCATCGAGAACCGTCAGTACCCCGGAGGCGCGCAGCTCCAGCATGGTAGTACTCGCCTGTTCGGGGTCGGCCAGCAGCACGCCTTCGGTGATCTCGATGCGCACACGACGGGTGGGGACATGGTGTGCATCGAGCAGGCCAAGCAGGTTGTGCACCAGCTTGGGCGAACGGAAATGGCGCGCGGAGACGTTGATGCTCACATAGGCGTCGGGATCATGCAGTTTGGAGATTGCAGAGCACACCTGTTCGTAGAGTTGCCAGTCGATCTGTTCGACATTGCCTGATTCTTCGGCGACGGTGAGGAAGTCCGCCGGACGCAACAGCCCGCGTTTGGCGTGGCGCCAACGCAGCAGGGCTTCGTAGCCCAACACCTGGCCATCGACCAGGCTGACGATGGGTTGCAGGTGCGGCTCGAACTCCTGGCGGGTGATGGCCCGTCGCAGGTCGCTTTCCATATCCAGGGTATGCAGGGCTTCCTGGCGCAATTGCTCGTCGAAAATCTCGAAGCGCTGGCGGCCGCGTGCCTTGGCCCGGTACATGGCCACATCGGCATCACGCAGCAATTCCTCGGGCAGCGTGTAGCGCATGTTGGCAATGGCGATGCCAATGCTGCCCGAGGTGTAGATTTCCTTGTCGCCGAGACGCACCGGATCGGCGAGGGCGGTCAGGGCGCGACGTGCAACCCGGTTCGCATCTTCCGCACTCGCAATGTCTTCCAACAACAGGGTGAATTCGTCGCCGCCCAGGCGGGCAACGGAATCGGGCCCGCGCACGCATCCGGAAATGCGTTTGCCGGCTTCAACCAGCAATTCGTCGCCGAGCAGGTGTCCTACCGAGTCGTTGACCACCTTGAAGCGGTCCAGGTCGAGGAACAGCACGGCAAACAGCCGGGATGGATCCTTGCGGAAGCGGTTGAGGACGTGGTGAAGGCGTTGTAGCAGGGCGGTGCGATTGGGCAGGCCGGTGAGGCTGTCATGCAGTGCTTCGTGGGTGAGCCGCGATTCGGCCAGCTTGCGCACGCCGATCTGTTCCAGCAAGTCGCGATTGGCTGTTTCGAGCTCGCGGGTACGCTGCTGGACGCGCACTTCCAGCCGCATGTTGGACAGTCGCAGGCGTTCCTGGTACTGCCGACGTTCAAGCGCGGTGGCAACGTGGAATGAGGCGAACAGGAGGATTTCCTGCTCCTCGGGGCCATAGGCATTTTCGTCGTCGTAACTCTGCACGGCCATGACGCCGAGCGCACGTTCGCCAATCACCAGGGGAACCCCGAGCCAGCATTGGGGTAGGGTGCCGAAAACCACCATTTCGCCCGCTTGCATCATCTCGACTATCTGCGCCTGCGCGGCCAGCAACGGACGTTTGTGGTTGAGTACCCACTCGGTCATGCCGTTGGCGGGCAGGCGGGGCTCACAAGCACGCTCATCGCGCTCGTCAATGAAATAGGGAAATGCAATGCGCGAACCGTCCTCGTTGAGCACGGATATGAAGAAATTGTGTGCATTGAGCAATTCCGCTATCACGGCATGCACACCGGCATAGAACGCGTCGATGCCGGTTTGCTCACTGGCCAGTTCGGCAATGCGGTACCAGGCAGCTTGCAGGTGTTGTGCCCGCAGGCGCTGTTCGACTTCCTCGCGCAGCGAGCGGTTGGCCTCGGCGAGCTCCCGTGTGCGCTTGTGAACTTCGCGTTCGAGCTCCTCGCGAGCCTGCTTGCGTACCAACGCGGATACCACATGCTGGGCCACGAAAATCAAGAGATCACGATCACGCTCGCTGTAGCGATGCCGGTGGTCGTAACTTTGCACGACGATCGCGCCAAGCACCTGCTCCCGGTCGATCATCGGAATGCCCATCCAGTCGACGCTTTCCGGGCCGAGGCGTGGATCGGGCTTCAAGCGCAATTGCTCGCGCAATTGGTTGCTGTCCCCCCACAGCACCTGGCCGGTATGCAGCACCCTGAATGTGAGGCTGTTGACGTAATCAGCCGCGTGCAACTCCTTTTGCGGATCCTGGCCATCGGTATCTTCGCTGTCCGCGTAGTAAGGCAGGCGCATGACATCGCGCTCATCGTCATACAGCGCCACGAAGAAGTTTTCCGCATAGGTCAGGTTGCGGATAACCTCGTGGATGCGCGCAAACATGTCGGAGAAATCGAGCGGCGAATGCGCAAGGCTTGCAATCGCATAGAGCGCCTTCTGCAACTGCTCGGAACGCAGCGCGGTATGCACGATGTCCTGTTGTTCGCACGCGTCCAGAAATTCGCGCATGCGTAGGTCGACCCGATCAATCCAGGCACAGTCGGCATCCGTTATCACCCGGCCATCAAGACAGCCGCGGGGAAACTCGAGTTCGAGTCGCGCACGGCCATTGGCCAGCGGAACCTCGAGGATCTCGGCTTCTGCCGTCCGCGCAACGGCAGAACCGAAAGGTCCCAGGTCGGCTACGCGGCAGAGTGCGCCAACGCAGGGCAATTTCTCCAGGGCCAGGGCTTCAGTGCGCAATGCCAGTTGCTGGAGATCGTGGGTGACAAGCAGGGTATCGGCACAAGCCAACCCGTCGGGCGACATTGCCCGAACCGGTGTGTGCGGTCGGAGTAGCCCGGCCAACCTTTGCACATCGTCCCCCTGTGCCCGTTACCGTATCACCCGCTGGTGGCGCTGTCGAAGCTGCCAGCGTCTTGCCTGAGTGAGCACTCCTGCAACAGGTGTGCCAGATTCGGGGCTCGGCTTGCGAAAGCCAGCAAGGCTGCACAACCGTGGTCCGCCCGGTTCCCGGGGATCGCGGGTTGATCAGGGCCAGGTGTGTTCAATCATGGACGCGCATCGCATGGGCAAAACGGCGCTGCCATGCGGATCAGCGCGTTGTGCGAACGGCGCGTGCTGCATTGGCGAAACGCGAACCCGCTGCAAGGCAGCGCCAATTGGCGGGAAGCGGGAAGATCAGTCGCTGCCGGCTTCCTTGGCAAAGGCTCCCGGAGCCGATCCGAAATCGCCTTCGGCGCTGGCCGCCAGGTACATGGCGATGGCGTAAACCGCCACGTTCTGACGCATTTGCTCAAGATCGACCTTGTCCAGGGTGTCGTTGGCGGTGTGGTGCCAGTCGAAGTAGCGGCTGGCATCCTGGTGCAGGGACAGGCCCGCCATGCCGACCGCATGCACGGCGGACAGATCCGATCCGCCGGCACCGGGGGCGTCCGCGTCGTATTCGACGCCAAGGGACTTCACCGCGGCGGCGATCTGTGCGATGGCCGCACGCGCCTCCGGCTTGACGGTTGCCGTCAGTTTGAATATGCGGTCCGCACCCAGGTCGGATTCCGCGCCGAGCACGGCCTTGCCGATTTCAGTGTGGTGCTGGGCGGCATAGGCCTTGCCACCGAACAGGCCGGATTCCTCGTTGGCAAAGGCGACCACGCGGATGCTGCGCGCGGGGCGCTCGGGAAGCTGGCCGATGAGATGCGCTGCAGCGGTGGTGATGGCAACCCCGGCTGCGTCATCGATGGCGCCGGTGCCCGCATCCCAGGAATCCAGATGACCGCCGGTGAGGAAATATTCTGCCGGGCGCGAACTGCCGGTGATCTCGGCAATCACGTTGGCGCCGGTGTAGCTGCCATCCATGCCGCAATCGAGTTGGAGCCGGATCTTGACCGGCTTGCCGCGCGCGAAGATGCGATCGAGCAGGTCGGCATCCGGGCTGGAAAGCGCAGCGGCGGGGATCGCCTTGGCCTGATCCTCGAAATGGGTCACGCCTGTATGCGCAATGCGGTTTTGATCCGAGCCAGCGGAGCGCATCAGGAATCCGACAGCGCCCTTGGCCGCGGCCGCAGCTGGACCGGACACGCGTACCTGCGAGGCTGCGCCATAGCCACCACCCTCCGTGCGCGCCTGCATGCGGGCATTGCTCAGGTAGACAATCCTGTGGTTCACCAGGTAATCCGGTGCTGCCTGCATTGCATCCAGCGATTCGAATCGCACCACTTCGGTTTCAAGGCCGCCTTTGGGCGTGCCCGCGGAATTGCCCAGTGCGGCAACGGTCAATGGCTGGGCAAACGGCTCGATCACCGCAGCGCTCTCGGAGCGGCGAATCCAGCGCGGATAGCTGACCTCCTCGCTCCAGACCTTGTCGAATCCGAGTGCCTTGAACCTGGCGATCATCCAATCACGCGCCTTGAGGTCGTTGTCGCTGCCGGCCAGGCGGGCACCGATCTCGCTGGTCAGGCCCTCGGTGATTGAATACGCCACCTCATCCTTGAGGGCACGTTCGCGCAGTGCGCTGACCTGCTCGATTGCAGACTGCGGAATGCGCGTCCCGGATGACCCGGTATCAGCGGCTTGCGCGCCGGTGGTGAGCAGCAGGGCGAAGGCGAAGGCGGTGTGAATGCGCATGCTGGGTATCCGCAAGGGTCAAACGCGGATTTTGGCAAAGTACCCCGGCCATTGGCCCATGGCGAAGGTCACGCGGGCCGCTGATTGCGACCCGCATGGGCAGACACCGCGGGGACTACGGGGCTTGCTTGCCCTGCTTGAGCAAGTCGCGGATCTCGGTCAGCAGGACGACGTCGGGCGCTGGCGCGGCGGGCGCATCTTCCTGCTTGCGACTGATCTTGTTGATGGCCTTGACCACGATGAAAATGGCCAGGGCGACAATCAGGAACTGGATCATGGTGTTGATGAACGCGCCATACAGGATGGCCACTTCGCCCTTGCCGTCCGCCCCGGCAGGTGTCAGCACCCATTTGAAGGCGGAAAAATCCACGCCGCCGATCAGTTTGCCGAGCGGCGGCATGATCACGCCATCCACCAACGAAGAAACGATCTTGCCGAAGGCCGCGCCAATGACCACGCCCACGGCAAGGTCGATGACATTGCCGCGCATGGCGAAAGCCTTGAACTCCGAAATCATGCTCATGATGGTTCTCCTCAGGGTGGATGAATTGGGATGGGCTTGCGAGCCATTGGATTACTCTAGCGGGCAGCTGCCACTCGCGCGAGAACGTCCGTGCAAGCAATTGTCACCAGCCTTCAGATGATGCGCCCCTCCAGGATGGCGATGCCGTGCAGTTCGGCACGGAACCTGTCGCCGCGCGATAGGCTGGCAACCCCGGCCGGCGTGCCGGTGAAGATGAGATCGCCCGCAGCCAGCTCATAGAACCTGGATAGTTCATGGATGATCTCGGCCACGCTGAAGACCATCTCGGCAATATCGGCTTGCTGGCGCAATGCGCCGTTCACATGCAACGAGATGGCTGCATTGGCCGGGTGGCCGATGTCGCTGGCACGATGCAGGGATGAAACAGGTGCCGAACAGTCGAATCCCTTGGCGGTATCCCAGGGGTTGCCGTTCTTCTTTGCGGCTGCCTGCAGGTCGCGCCGGGTCAGGTCAAGCCCGATGCCATAGGCGTAGACCTTGTCCAGCGCATGTTCGAGGGCGATGTCGCGCCCTCCACTGGCAAGCGCGATGACCATTTCCACTTCATGATGCAGTTCGGTGGTTGCGGACGGATAGGGCACATCGCCATCGTCGATGACGATCGCATCGGCGGGCTTGGTGAAGAAGATGGGGTTGCCGCGATCAACCGCTGCGCCCATTTCCCTGGCGTGATCAGCGAAATTGCGCCCGATGCAGTAGATGCGGTGCACGGGAAACCGCATGTCCGAACCTGCGACCGGGATGGAAGGTATGGCGTGGGGCGCGATGGCAAACGTCATGGATGCTGCTCACTGTCTTTTCGTTGATTGGATGTTGACACTCGTCATGTGCGTCGGGTGAGGGCTGCGCATTGTCCGGGGTCGGGGCCTCCTGCACTTTATGTCAGACTGTCCGGCTCCAAGCCACCCCGGAAACGCGATGATGGAAAACCAGCGTGAATTGCTCAACCAGTTGCGCATCGACCGCAATGAGGCCAAGCCACCCTCGCGGGCGCCGTGGATCCTGGCGCTGGTGGTGGTCGCCGCGTTGGGCGGGGCGGGGATTTGGTGGTGGCTGACATCGGGCCCCGTGCTTGCGGTTTCCCGGGTTGCCGCGATGGCGCCCGGCGCCAATGCCGATTCCGCCACCGCCGTACTGCAGGCTACCGGCTATGTCACGGCGCGACGACAGGCGACGGTTTCCGCCCAGATCACCGGTACCCTGGCCGAAGTGTTGATCGAGGAAGGCGAGCATGTCGAAGCAGGGCAGGTGCTGGCGCGACTGATCGACACCGAACAGCAGGCAATCCTTACCCAGGCGCGCGCACAGGTGGCTCATGCCAAAGCCCAGGTGAACCAGATCAGCGCACAGCTGATCCAGGCCCGGCGTGATCTGGAGCGACAGCAAGACATGGTTGGGCGCAAGCTGGTTTCACGGCAGGCTGTCGAATCCGCGCAAACCGAGGCGACCAGTCTGTCCGCGCAGCTCACTGCCCAGCAGCGCATGGTGGATCTCGCCGAAGCCCAACAACGCAGCGCGCAGGTACAGCTTGACTACACCACGGTGCGTGCTCCCTTTGCCGGCATGGTGATCGCCAAGTCGGCACAGGTGGGCGAGATCGTCTCGCCCTTGTCGGCCGGCGGTGGCTTCACCCGCACCGGCGTCGGCACCATTGTCGATATGGATTCGCTGGAAATCGAAGTCGATGTCAACGAGACGTACATCAATCGGGTGACGTCAGGCATGCCTGCCGAAGCCATTCTCGATGCCTACAAGGACTGGACCATTCCGGCCCACGTCATTGCCATCATTCCCACCGCCGATCGCGGCAAGGCCACGGTGAAGGTGCGCATCGGCCTGGACCAGAAGGATGCGCGCGTGTTGCCGGACATGGGTGCACGGGTGAATTTCCTCGAAGAAAAGCCTGCGCAGGCTGCGACGCCCGCGCCGCCCAAGGGTGTGCTGCTGCCGGAGAGTGCCATCGTCCAGCGCGATGGCAAGTCGGTGGTTTTCGTCATCAAGGGCGACCGTGTTGCACAGACCGCCGTCACTCCGGGCGCAACCATGGGTGACCTGCGCATGGTCGAAGGCATTGCGGCCTCCACCGAAGTCGTGCGACAGCCGCCCGCAGAACTCAAGGATGGAACCCGCATCCAGTTGTCCGAATAGTTCCTGGCGAGCAGTTTTCAGAATCCAAGCTTGAAAGAGGAAATACCATGTCTACACTTGTTGAAATTCGTGATGTCAGCAAAACCTATGCACGTGGCAAGCAGAAGGTTGAAGTCCTGCACCACGTCAACCTGGATATCCAGCAAGGCGATTTCCTGGCGTTGATGGGGCCGTCCGGTTCCGGCAAGACCACCCTGCTGAATCTGATCGGCGGGCTGGATTCGCCCAGCGGCGGCTCGATCAGCGTGGGCGGCCAACGCATCGACACGCTCGGCGGTGGTGCGCTGGCCAAGTGGCGTGCGGCAAACGTGGGCTTCATCTTCCAGTTCTACAACCTGTTGCCCATGCTGAGTGCGCAGAAGAACGTGGAAGTGCCCCTGTTGTTGACCGGCCTTTCCGCCGCCGAGCGCAAGCGCAATGCCGCCATTGCCCTGCAACTGGTCGGCCTGGCGGATCGTGCCAGCCACAAGCCGACGGAACTCTCGGGTGGCCAGCAGCAGCGCGTGGCGATTGCACGTGCCATCGTTTCCGATCCGTCGCTGCTGGTTTGCGACGAGCCCACCGGAGACCTGGATCGCCAGTCGGCGGAAGACGTGCTCGGCCTGCTGCAGGTGCTCAATCGCGAGCATGGCAAGACCCTCATCATGGTAACCCACGATCCCAAGGCCGCCGAGTACGCAGAACAGACCCTGCATCTGGACAAGGGCACCCTGGTCGAGCAAGCCACCGCCTGAAGCCGAGGATCCGACAATGAAATACCTTCACTTGATCTGGGCGGCGCTGTTCCGGCGCAAGACCCGCACGATTCTCACCCTGTTGTCGATCATCATGGCCTTCCTGCTGTTTGGCCTGCTGGATGCGGTGCGCGTCTCGTTCGAGGATGCCGGCAAGTCCGCCAATGGTGCCGAGCGCCTGCAGACCGGCGCGCGTCTTTCCTTCATCCAGACCCTGCCCAAGAGCCTGGAGCCGAAGATTGCCGCCGTGTCCGGCGTCAAGGACGTGGCTTATGCCAACTGGTTTGGTGGTGCCTACCAGGATCCGCACAACCAGGTGTTTACGTTCGCCGTCAGCGACAACTACCTGGATGTGTATCCGGAAGTGCTGGTCACGCCAGAGGATCGCAAGGCATTCAACGAGGATCTCAATGGCATTCTCGCCGGAGAGATGCTGATCAAGAAGTACGGTTGGAAGATCGGCGACACCATTCCGCTGCAGTCGCAGATCTTCCCCAACCAGGAAGGCAGCAAGAACTGGAGCTTCAAGCTGGTCGGGGTGATGAAGTCAAAGGATGGCGATGCCTTCCAGGAAGGCATGGTGCTCTTGCATTGGAAGAAGTTTGACGAGACCACGCCCTATAACCAGGGCGAGGTGGGCTGGTACATCAGTCGGGTCAAGGACGTGAACCAGGCAGACCGCATTGCCCGTGACATCGACGCACTGTCTGCCAATTCCGATCACGAAACCAAGACCCAGACCGAAGAAGCCGCCACCCGCAACTGGATCAAGCAGATGGCCGACATCGGCCTGATCGTCACCTCGATCATGGGCGCGGTGTTCTTCACCCTGGTGCTGCTGACCGGCAACACCATGATGCAGGCGGTGCGCGAGCGCACCAGCGAACTGGCCGTGCTCAAGACCATGGGCTTTTCCGACAACAAGGTGCTGGCCCTGGTTCTGGGTGAATCGGTGCTGTTGCTGCTTCTCGGCGGCGTGATCGGGCTAGCCCTGGTCAGCGCGATTGGCATGGTCTTGCCGACCATGAGCGGCGGCATGATCAACAACACCCATGTCGGCATCAGCAGTTGGGCCTTGGGCATTGCCTTGGCCAGCGGCATTGGCGTCTTGATCGGTGCGCTGCCGGCCTTGCGTGCCATGCGCCTGAATATCGTCGATGCATTGGCCGGACGCTGAGGAGAACCCACGATGAATTTCCTGATTGGATTGCTTGCCTTCTTCGCCGTCATTGTCGGCGTCATGGTGTTTCTCAACCTGTCCTGGCCAGCCTTGCTGGTGGTGCTGGTGCTGCTCGGTCTGTGGATGGTGCTGACCCGGCGCGGACGCCAAGCCGCCTCGGTCACCAGTATTGGCGTCAGCACCCTGACCCAACGCCTCGGTTCCTCGGCGGTGGTGGTGGTCGGCATTGCCGGTGTGGTGGCGGTGCTGGTGGCCATGCTGGCCATGGCCAACGGCTTTCGTGAAACCCTCAAGCGCACCGGCAGTGACGACACCGCCATCGTCATGCGTGGCGCATCCGCCTCGGAAGTGTCCTCGGTGCTGGGCCATGATGCGACGGTGGTGATTGCCGAAGCACCCGGCATTGCCAAGGATGCCCAAGGCCGACCCATCGCCTCACCCGAATTGGTGGTGGCTGCCAACCTGCCGATGATGGGCGGCAATCCGGAAGAGGATTTCGGCAGCGTGCAATTGCGCGGTATCGGCGAGATGGCCTGGGAGCTGCGCAGCAACGCAAAGATCGTCGAAGGCCGCAAGTTCACCCCTGGCATGCGTGAACTGGTGGCGGGCAAGGGTGCGCAGCGACAGTTCCAGGGCCTGGAGGTTGGGCACGAGATCAAGCTCGGCAACCAGATGTGGAAAGTGGTTGGCATCTTCGAATCGAATGACGCCATGGAATCGGAGTTGTGGGGCGATGCCGGCGTGGTTGGGCCGACCTATCGGCCCAACGGCGGCAACAGCCGCACCTCGGTGTTCGTGCGCCTGACCGGTGCGAATGCCTTCGATGCCTTCAAGGCGGCCCTGGTGTCCGACCCGCGATTGCAGGTGGATGTGGACACCACCCTCAACTATTTCAGCAAGCAATCGGAAGGCACTTCCAAGGCCATCAGTGCCATCGGCATCGTGGTCGGTGCAATCATGGCCATCGGTGCCGTGTTTGGTGCGCTCAACACCATGTTTGCCGCAGTGGCCACCCGTGCGCGCGAAATTGCCACCCTGCGGGCGATCGGCTTCCGTGGCTTGCCGGTGGTGGTTGCGATCATGCTCGAAACCATGCTGTTGGCCCTGATCGGCGGTCTGCTCGGCGGGTTCCTGGCTTGGCTCGTGTTCAATGGCTATACCGCATCCACCCTGGCAGCGGGCAGTACCGGGCAACTCACCTTCGAGTTTGATGTCTCGGTGGCCCTGCTCTGGACCGGCATCAAGTGGGCGCTGGCCATTGGTTTCATTGGCGGTCTGTATCCGGCGCTGCGTGCGGCACGCATGCCGGTCACCACGGCCTTGCGCGAGTCCTGATCAAACCGGGGATTGCTCCGCATCTTGGCGATGCGGAGCCATTGGGTCGCTTGGTTGTGAATTCGAGTTTTGATTGATTCCGAGTGAGTGAATGTGGGGCGTTTGTAGAGCCGAGCTTGCTCGGTTGTGGACATGCTTTTGTAGAGCCGAGCTTGCTCGGCTGTGGACATGCGGAAAAAGACAAGCGGAGCTTGCTCCACTGTCCACGGCGCGGTGCATGATCGGAATCAGCGCAAGCAACCCAAGCGCGTTTCTCAGGGCTCGGAATTCGCCGCCGTTCGGCGTGTTGCCTTGCTGAAGGCAATCAGGGCGACGCCGGCAAGGATGACCAGCATCGCGATCACATCGGTTGCGTGCACCTGCTCGCCGAGAAACATCATGCCCAGCAGTACCGCGACCGGTGGATTGACATAGGCATAGCTGGTGGCAAGCAACGGTCGCACATTGTTCAGCAAGTAAAGGTAGGCGCTGAATGCAACCAGTGAACCGAACACGATGAGGTAGGCAAGCGACAGGCTTGCCGGCAGCGAAGGCATGGCGTGCAGTCGTTCGCCGTGCAGGAAGGCAACCACGCCCAGTATCACGCCACCACACAGCATCTGCGCTGCGGTGTTCATCAATGCCGGCGGCATGTCCTGGCGTTGGCTCCAGATCGAACCGAATGCCCAAGCACAGGCGGCCATGATCAGGGCCACGGCCCCGAGTGGCGATCCGTCGAGGCCATTGCCGAAATTGAGCAGGATCACGCCACTGAAACCAATGACGAGGCCCATCCATTCAACCCGGCTGGGCCAGGTCTTGTAGACCACGCCAAATATTGCGGCAAACAGCGGCATGCTGGCGATCGCAATGGCCGCCAAACCGGAGGCCACGGTTTGCTGCGCGTAACACACGGCGCCATTGCCGATTCCCAGCAACAGGCTGCCGGCAAATGCCGCGTTCAACCATTGGCGGCGCGTGGGTGATGGCATGCCGCGCATGCGCAAGCCCGTGTACAGGGCCGCACCGGCAATCAGGAAACGGATGGATGCCATCATGAAAGGCGGCCAGCTTTGCAGGGCCACGCTGATCGCCAGGTAGGTCGAGCCCCAGATCAGGTAAACCGAAAGCAGGGCCAGCGGAAGCAGCAGTCGAGTCCCGGCGATTCCCGGCGTTTGCACCGCGGTGATTGGATTCATGGCTCGGGAATTCTCGCTGGTCGACACAGCTTGGGATGCCCACGGGTGGCGGGCAAGGTCCATTTGTCGTGGACGCGATGGGAACCAAACCGGACAGGCCGCCGAAGTTTTGGCTTGTCAGCTCCGATTCGAGCCCTGCCGGTTGTCCTGGGCAATCAGGACCGGGGGTGCAGGATTGCCGACGATGCTGAATTCGCCGTCGATGACATCGGCATCCTGACCGCGCGGGTTGGTGCGCGTGGCGGGTCTGCGTCCCCCGCGCAACTGGTTGACCACAAACCAGATGGCACCGCCGACAACCAGGGCGGCAAAGGCAAACATGCCCAGTGCCAACACGGCCAATACGGCGAGAAAGCCGAGCAGTCCACCCAGCAGGCGCAGCAGCGGATTGCGAGGACGAATGGCGGAACGGAACACGAACATGGGCGATCCTCGTCGGGGAACCGTTGCGCCGGGAACGCAAGTCGAGGGCAGGAACGGATCCGGAACCGCTATTCTTGGGGCCCGAAGGTCGCCTCGCAAGTGTCAAAGGTGGGTATGGGTGATTCCAGGTTGCTGTGTGTGCTGGCGGATATTCCCGATGGTGGTGCGATTTCGCGCCACATTGAATCGGCAACCGGTGGTTTCCAGATCATCCTGATGCGCCAGGGCGGGCAGGTATTCGCATACCACAATGAGTGCCCACACCAGGGCCGGCATCTGGACTACGTGCCGGGCAAGTTCCTGATCAAGAATGGCCAGATCATCTGTGCCGCCCATGGAGCGATGTTTGCGGTGGACTCCGGCAGCCGGGTTTCCGGGCCCTGCAGCAGCGGATTGGTGCGATTTCCTGTGCTGATCGAGGGTGACGAGGTACGCCTGGCCTGAACTTTTGGGGGTGCGGGGGCCGGATTTCGGGTTCGATCGGGCACGCCCCGGCAAAACTACGAGGAATGTCGTTGACACGCGCCCGGATGCTCACTAGGCTGCAATCCGGTGGCCCCGCAGGCAAGGCTGGATCATGAAGCACTGATCGGGGTGGATTTCCACAGATATTGCACTCGCCGGCCATTCACCCGGGTTCCGGCAAACATTTTCGAGGTGACCATGCGTCCACGCACTCCGCCCGCGCCAAAACCGACCGAAGCCGAGCTTGGCATCCTCAACGTGCTCTGGGAACGTGGTGAATGCACCGTGCGCGAGCTGCACGAACTTCACTACCGCGATGACGGAGCCGGTTACACGACCTCCCTGAAAATGCTGCAGATCATGCATGCCAAGGGGCTGGTGGAGCGTGACGACTCGCAACGCGCGCATGTCTATCGCGCCGCCATCTCCAAGGAGTCGACGCAAAAGCGCTTCCTCAGCGATATCGTCCAGCGCGTGTTCGATGGCTCGTCCTCGCAACTCGTGCTGCAGGCGCTGGGTGGCCAGCCGCATGCCAGTCGTGAGGAGCTCGATGAAATCCGCGCCCTGCTCGACAGCATCGAATCGGGGAAAACATCATGAGCGCGGGATTCGATCTGATGTCGTGGATCCAGGTGCTGGGCTGGAGCCTGCTCCACTTTCTCTGGCAGGGTGCATTGATCGGCGTGCTGTACGCATTGACGCGCATGCTGGTACCGCGCGAGCAGGCCAACCTGCGCTACGCGGCGGGACTGATCGCGATGGGCGCATTGGCTGTCTGCGTGCCGCTGACTATCGTTGTGATGTCCGCCGATATCCCTGCCGTGGCACTTGCGACGACGGATGCCATCGCGCTGCCTGCGCTGACGCTTGCATCCAATGTCGATGCGACCCAGTCCGCTTCGCTGTGGAGTGAACTGTTGCCATGGCTGGTGCTGAGCTGGATGGCGGGCGTGGTCTTCATGATCGGGCGTGCCGTACGCCAGTGGCGTGCGCTCGAACGTGTCGCCACGCACCTGGCCTGGCGTCATGTGGAACTCGAAGACCTGCTCGCTGGTGTCGCAAGGCGCTTCGGGCCGATGGCCGCGGTTCGCATTCTGGTTTCCGGGCACATTGACACGCCAACCCTGATCGGCTGGTTCAAGCCGGTGATCCTGATGCCGCTCGCCGTGGTCACGGGGTTCCCGCGCCAGCAACTCGGCCTCATCCTGGCCCACGAACTGGGTCACCTGCGTCGCTACGATCACCTGGTCAATCTTGCGCAGACCGTGGTTGAAACCCTGTTGTTCTATCATCCGGTCGTGCACTGGATATCGCGTGAAGTGCGCCATGAACGTGAAATCTGCTGCGACAACCTGGTGCTCAGGCTTACCCGCGGCGAGCCTCGCGAGTACGCGCGCACCCTGGCTGCGCTGGAGAATGTGCGGCAGGTGACGCCACAACTGGCCGTGGCAGCTTCCGGCGGCATGTTGCTTGATCGGGTGCGTCGCATACTCGGTGCGTACCCGGCACACAAGAGCGCGCATCGTTCCAGACGTGGGCCATGGGTCGCCGGAATCGCCAGCCTCGGGCTGGTGATCGCCATTGCTGCCGGTTCGCGAATTTCAAGCGAGGAATCGCTGGTCGTGGACGTACTGCAACCCGCACTGCAGATGCGCCAGGCGGAAGTGCCACTGCGTGTTGAAGTAGCCAGGCAGGATGCAAGCTTGCGACCCGAGTTCACCCGGCTTTCGGTAGCGCAAGTCAGTGAACCGGCCGTGCTTACGGAACGCGTCCTTCCCGATGTTCCGGCACCGGCGCTTGCCTCGACCATGGAGGCCCCGGAGCAGATGGTTCCTGCGCTTCCGTCCCTGGATGAGCCGCTCGCCGAAGTACCAGAAGCAGCCAAAGAGCCGCAGGATCTGGCCGTTGCGGATTCCATTGCAGTGCCTCAGGTCAAGAATGACGGAAAGCCGGCTCCACGAGCGGTACGAATTGTTACGCCCAACTATCCGCGTGGCAGCGAAGAAGCAGCCGCGACCAAAGTGGCGTTCGATTTCACCATCGACCGCAGGGGCAAGGTGCGTGACATCCGTGCCGTTTCCGGCGATACCGAGGGAAGCTTCGCATCGGCAGCCCGACGCGCCTTGAAGCAGTGGCGGTTTGACCCACAAAGCGTCGAGGGTTTTGCTGGCACCACCTTCCGCCAGGATTTCGAGTACAGCGGCGCCAGCGATGCCTTGGCGACAGTTGATGAAGAGCAGTGTGCTTCCTATACGGGATCGCACATCTGCCGGCCGATACCAGACGGCAACATTTCCAGACTCGATCGCGAACGTGAATCCTCAGCCCAGATGATCATTCTGGCTGGCAACTACAATTGATTCGCGCACCCTGTCCCGAGTGGCCGTATCCATTACGCCATTCGGGATGGGTTCGGGCATTTTCGTTCAAGGCCACTGGTCTGCCAACACGTTGGTTCATTGTGCGAATCCGCGCGGCCGAAGGATTCTGGTTGGATCGCAACCGTGCGCAAGTCCGCGGCCGCGTTGTCTGATCGAGTCGAATCCGCCGCAACGGTTCATGCATGGTGTGGGCGCGTCGCAGATGGCGCGGATTGGATGCGTACACGGATTGCGCGCAAGCCGTCAGGCATCACCTTGCTGCCCGGGGTTCCCGGATGATCGATCGCGGCTCAGCTTGAACCGAACACAAGATTGATGCTGACCAGCGTGGTCACCAGGATCAGGACGGTCAACGGCAGGCCCACGCGCAGGAAGTCCCGCGTCTTGTAGCCACCGGGCCCGGCAATGACCAGCAGCACCGGGTTCGCACTCGGCAGCAGGTAGGTATTCGAAGTTGATATGGCCACGATCAACGCATAGGCGGCCGGGTTGCCACCGGATGCAAGCGCGATGTTGATGGCCATCGGCACCATCATCACGGCGGCGCCCACATTGGAAATCACCTGCGAAAGGATCAGGGCGAGGATGGCGATGAAGGCCTGCACGACCCACGGCGGCAGATTGCCGAGGTAGACCAGCACCTCCTGCGCGATCCAGGCGGCGGTGCCGGTGGAGTCCATGGCTCCACCCAGTGGAATCAGGCAGGCAAGGATGAAGATCGTTTTCCAGTTGATCGCGTGATAGGCCTCGTCCATGCTGAGCACGCCCGCGAGCAGCATGCCCACCGCACCGGTCAACATGGCCACCGCCAGCTTGAGATCGGTGAACAGGCCAAGACCCATGGCGATGCCGAAAAAGATCACCGCATGCCAGATCTTGCTTGGTCGTTGTTCTTCCTGCGGATAGTCGGTTACCACCACGAAGTCGCGCGACTCCGCGGCCAGGGTCAGATCACGCCACAGGCTGTGCACGACCAGGGAGTCACCCGGACGCAAGGTGACTTCGCGCACATCCTCGCGGAATACCTGCTCGCCACGGGTCACCGCGAGCACGTTGATGCCGAAGCGCTTGCGCAGGCGCAGGTCGCCAACCCGCTGCTTGATCCAGCGCGAGTTCGGTGACACCACGACTTCGGAAATTCCGGCTCGCGTCGGATTGAACATGTCGCCGAAATTGCGCAGGCGCGCCTGTACCTTGCACAACTGGTTGTTGGCAAATTCGGTGATGTCCTCGCGCTTGCCGAGCACGCCGATGATGCTGCCGACCCAGATCATCTGGTCACCGGGTGGCGCCAGGCGCGCCTCGTTGCCGGTTCGCAGGGCAAGGATCAGCGGTGCACCATGCAGACGCTCGGCCTCGATCACGCTCATGCCGACCAGGGCGCTCTCCGCGGTTACCGTCAGCTCCATGACCTCGCCATCGATGCCGTACATCTCGGCGAAATAGGTTTCCGTGCGGCCAGGCGTGACCTTCTGTTTTTCCTCCTCGCTCGGCCACAGCCGTGGCGTCAGGAAGGCGAAATAGCCCAGCCCGACCAGCAACAGTGGAATGCCCACGGGGGCGATGGCGAACAGCGGGAATGCCTCGATGCTCTGCGCGCCTGGTGGAAGGTTGCGATTGGCGCTGGCGACCAGGTCATTGAGCAGGATCAGCGGCGAGTTGGAGATCATGGTGGTGTTGGTGCCAGCCAGGATGCAGCAGGCCATGGGCAACAACAGGCGCTTCAAGGGAATACCGGTGCGTGCACTGACGCGGCTGACCACGGGTACGAACAAGGTGGCCAGGGCCTGGCTTTGCATGACCGCCGACATGCTGCCGACCATGGCGTTGATCAGGTGCGACACGCGCGTCTCCACACCGCCCGCGAGGCGCAGGATGAAGGATGCCGCCTTGCCGAGTACCCCGGTGCGGTCCAGGCCCGCACCCATGATCATGACCGCGATCAGCGACATCACCGCATTGCCGGCGAAACCATCAAACAGTTGATCCACCGGCATCAGTCCGGTGACGCCGATGACCACCAGGACGAGCAAGGCGATCAGATCGGCGCGGATCCATTCCAGCACCAGCATGAGCACGGTGAAACCGAGCAGGCCAAGCACCAGGGCCATGTCTGTGGTCAGGGTCAGGCTCATGTCCATTGGGCTGGCGACGGCTCCGGGTGGTGCAGCTCGAATGAAACCAATGACTCAGGTGCGTTCGTGGATCAGGTCCCAGACTCCGTGGCCAAGGCGTACGCCACGCTTTTCGAAATGCGTGTTGATGCGCCACGCCGGTGCCGCAGAGTATGCCCCGTTGCCGGCCCGGTTTCGCCAGCGCGGACTGGCATCCATGGTCGCCAGCATGTGCTCGGCATATTCTGCCCAGTCGGTGGCCAGATGCAGCAGCCCGCCGCTGCGCACCCGCGTGGCGAGCAGCTCGATGAATTCGGCCTGGATCAGGCGGCGCTTGTGGTGACGCTTCTTTGGCCACGGATCGGGAAAGTAGATGCGGACCTCGTCCAGCGAGCCTTCGGGAATCTGCTGGCCGAGGACTTCCACGGCGTCGTGCTGGAACAGGCGCACATTCTCCAATCCGGCCTCAGCGAGCCCGTTCATCAGTCGACCGACGCCGGGGCGATGCACTTCGATGCCGATAAAATTGCGCTCTGGCTCATTGCTGGCGGCATGCAACAGTTGTGCGCCGTTGCCGAAACCGATTTCAAGGACCACGGGCGCCGCGCGCGCAAACAAGGCATCCAGTTCAAGCAATCCCGTGCCACTGTCCACTCCAAAGCGCGACCAATGTGCGGCGAATGCCTGTTCCTGGGCCGGTGTGATGCGGCCCTGGCGCAGCACAAAGCTGCGGATTCGGCGTGGATGGCTCTGTGGGTCCGCGGTGCGGTCGGACTGGCGCGGATCAGTCATGGCCTCAGCCGAGGGTTCCTTCGAGCGGGCTTGAGGCCGATGCATAGCGCTTGCGCGGAATGCGTCCGGCACAAAACGCGGCGCGTCCTGCTTCCACCGCCAATCGCATGGCATGGGCCATCAGGATCGGCTCACGAGCGCCAGCGATGGCCGTGTTCATGAGCACTCCGTCGCAACCCAGTTCCATGGCTATCGAGGCATCCGATGCCGTGCCTACCCCGGCATCGACGATGACCGGCACCTTCGCGTTCTCGACGATCTCCAGCAGGTTGTAGCGGTTCTGGATTCCGAGTCCGGAGCCAATGGGCGCGGCCAGCGGCATGATCGCGGCGCAGCCGATTTCTTCAAGGCGACGCGCCAGCAGCGGATCGTCCGTGCAATACACCATGACCTGGAATCCATCGGCCACCAGCCGTTCTGCCGCAACCAGGGTTTGCAGCATGTCCGGGAACAGCGTCTTCTGGTCGCCGAGCACTTCAAGTTTCACCAGGCTGTGGCCATCAAGCAGCTCGCGCGCCAGTTGCAGGGTACGCACGGCATCGTCGGCGGTGTAGCAGCCGGCCGTGTTCGGCAGGATGGTGTAGCGATCCGGGTGCAACACCTCGAGCAGATTGGGTTGCGAAGGGTCCTGGCCGATGTTGGTGCGACGGATGGCGACGGTGACGATTTCCGCGGCGGCGGCCTCGGTGGCCAGTCGGGTTTCTTCAAGATTCTTGAACTTGCCCGTTCCGGTCAGCAGCCGTGAACGATAGCTGCGACCGGCAATGACCAGGGGGTCATCGGAGGCTTCGGCTCCCGATGCGCCGACGGGCGCCAACCTCAAGGCAGGGCTTGCGTGCGGTGCACTGGCAGTCATCAGCCGCCACCTATGGCATGCACGATCTCGATGCGATCACCGTTGCAAATGCGGTAGTCGGCATGGGCGCTGCGCGAGATGATCTGTCGGTTGACCTCGACGGCGACGCGTTTGTCGCCGTATCCGGCTGCATCAAGCAGCTCGCCAAGCGTCTGCTCGTGTTCGAGTATCCGGGTTTCGCCGTTGAGAACGATGTTCATGCGCGAATTGTAGCCCGGATGCCCCATGTCGGGCGCGCACCCCAGGCTACCGCAAGCATGCGCTGATCAGGTTGGGTTCACTCGTATTTCCAGGGTTTCGTGGTTGGCGCCGTGAAAAAAGACGCCGCGGAGATCCGCGGCGTCGTTCATCGGCTTCGGCAGTGGACTACCAGTTGCGCGGCTTGCGCTGGTTCTGGCCGCTGTCCTGGTTGTCGCTGTCGGATTTTTCGCGCGATTCCTGAGGCACCGCCTGGCGTTGCTGTGGTTGGCGCGGTTCGACCACGCGAGGCTGCGGTGCCATCTGCTGGGGCTGTACCTCGCGCTGGGTTCGCTGCACCGGCTCCGAACGCTGCTGCGGCTGATAGCTGCGTTCCTGCTGTGGCTGATAACCGCGTTGCTGCTGGGGCTGGTAGCTGCGCTCAGCTTGCGGCTGCGGTTCACTGCGACGCGTCGGTTGCTGTTGCTGCGGCTGATAGCTGCGTTGCTCGGGCTGGGAGCGCGGTTCATAGCGGCGATCAGGTACCCGGATCGGCTCCTCACGCGCACCTGACATGCCCTGGCCCTGCGGCTGGCGCATGGTGCGCGAGCTTTGCGTGCCGCGTTGACTGTCGCCAGCTTCATCCTTGTAGCTTGGGCGCTCGCTCGGTTGTGGAGCACGCACCGTGCGTTCGCTGGATTGACGGGAAACGGGACCGCTGTCTTGGCGGCTGTCGCGGCTCGGGTTATAGCGCACATCGGATTGTTCGCGCGTGCCGACGGGTTCACGTGCAGTAGTCTGCTCGGTGCGACCCTCATTGCGTGGTGCACGCACGGTTCGTTCCGTGCTTTCGACAGGTGCAGTGCGCTGGACGCCCTCCGTGCGCTGCGCGCGCGTTGGCGTGCCACGGCTCTCAACCGATGGGGACTGCGCATTGCCACGCGAGATCGGCTTGCGCGAATCGTCAGCCGGCTCGCGGGAAACCGCAGCACGCGTGCCTACCGGGCTTCGATCACTGCCCACGACCTGCACCCGGGGTGTGCCCTGGCTGGTACGCACCGGCTTGCGCTCGCTCATTTCCTGCATCTGGCTGACGGCCAGCGGCTGGTTGTTGTTGCGGGAGATGGCCTGGATGCGGGCTTGCGCATTCATTTCACGAACCGGGGGCGCGGTGCGCGCAATCACCGTCCGATCAAAATTCGCGTTGCGTGCCACCCGGCCGCCGTCGGCCCGTGCCACGCTGCCACCCACGAAGCTGCGCGCGGTGGGCGCGACCTGTATCTGGCTGACCACATTGCTGCGGCTGAGCTGGGCCTGATTCACCTGGATACGCGCACGGTCCACTGAACGGGCATTGACGAAATCATCCCGCGAGACGGCCGTGAATGCGCCCACGTTGCCACGATACGCATAGTTGGCGTTGTTGATCACTGCGCCACGCGAATAATCGTTGTAGACATTGGTGATGTAGGTGTTGTTGATGATCGTCGTGTTGTGCACGTTGATGTTGTTGAAATAGTTGCGCGAGCCGCGATACCACGGCACGTAGACGTCACGTGGTCCGAGCGGGAACCAGCCAACGGGGCCACCCACGGAAATGCCGACGTTGAATCCGCCGCCGCCGACAAAGGCAACCAGCGCAGGGGCATAGATCGGCCGCACATGGCGTGGACCGGGCACCCAGCCCCAACGACTTCCCACATAGGCCCAGCGGCCATAGTGGCAAGGCGCAAAGCCCCAAGGTTCGTTGTCGACCCAGGTCCAGCCCCACGGGTCGATCCAGGACCAATGTCCGTAGCGATACGGAGCCCAGCCCGCATTGACCCGCGGATACCAGATAGAGCCGTAGGTTGCGACCGTGCTCCAGGAGCCGTAGTCATCGAGGTCGGCGTAACCGATGATTTCCTCGGACACGTAGCGGCGCGACGGCGAGTTCTGGTAACGATCCATGCGCTCGTAGCACCAGCGGTCGAAGTCGTCTTCCCGCGGAAGGTCGAAAACGCGTACATCGCGCAGGCGGTCATCGTAGAAGCGATAGGCCCTTCCACCGCGTACGCTGTAGCTGGCGTTGTCGCGACCGTAAACTTCCGCATCGCCATCCACCACCGAAACCATGGTCGAGTCGCCATCCGGCGAGATGTCTATGCGGTACAGGCCCGGTCGATCGATGACCAGTGCCAGGGTCGGCGTATCCACTTCGTAGTACTGGCCGTCGAATACGCGGCGCACGTTGAGGCTCGCCGTGCCCGAGGTCAGCTCAAACTGGGCCTGGGAATCGTCCAGGTTGAGCAGGCGGAACGAAGTGCGTTCGTCCAGGCGCAGCGTCGCTGCGCCGATTTCCATTTCGACTCGCGAGGCGCGGTCGGAGTACAGGGAGTCACCGGTGATCAAGGGGCGATTGATGCGCGCCTCGCTCCATTCCTCCATGCCGGCGGCTTGCATGCTGACGTAACCGCCGAGGTAACTCACGCGTGCGACGCGCCCGGGCGGGTCGGCGAATGCCGAACTGCTGACCGCGCACAGCGCCAGCACCAGGCTGGCCAGCCAGAAACCCAAGGGTGAAAAGTGTCGCTTCAACATGTTGCTCTCCTGAATGACCGGAAGTTCCTCAGCCAGGGAGCCAATGCTCCGCTGTGGACCTTCCGGTGCACGCGTATATCAACGCATGCAAGCTGAACGCGGATTATCCATCCGGGCCTCTGTCCGCGTGTCATGATCGTTTGCATTTTCGTCCCGTCAAAACGTGCGCCAGCGGGGCATCCAGGCGGGAATTGGATCACGCTTGCCGCTTGACGCGGTTCACGGATAATCTGCGCCTGCAGTCCGTCAGGCTGCTGATGCGGGTGTAGCTCAATGGTAGAGCTGTAGCTTCCCAAGCTACTGACGAGGGTTCGATTCCCTTCACCCGCTCCAGACTCTCCGGTGGTACCGCCTCCAAACGCATGCGTGTCCCGCCCATGAAGATTGCAATTCTTTCCCGCAACGCCTCCCTGTATTCGACATCGCGCCTGGTCGAGGCGGGACGCAAGCGTGGCCATCGTGTTCGCGTGCTTGATCCCTTGCGTTGCTACATGCGCATTTCGCACCAGGGATTCGAAATGCACTACAAGGGCCGCACCTTGAGCGGATTCGATGCCGTCATTCCGCGCATCGGCTCGTCGATCACCTTCTACGGGACCGCGGTGCTGAGGCAGTTTGAAATGATGGGGGTGTACACGCCGAACTCGTCGGATGCGGTCCTGCGCGCCCGCGACAAGCTCCGATCGCTGCAATTGCTTGCTCGCGAGGGCATCGATCTGCCGCGCACCGTTTTTGGTGACTACCCGGACGACACCGCGGACCTGCTGCGCATGCTGGGTGAGCCGCCGCATGTCATCAAGCTCAACGAAGGGGCCCAGGGGCAAGGCGTGTTGCTGGCGGAGAAGCGTTCGGCATCGCAGGGCATGATCGAGGCGTTTCGCGGACTCTACGCAAACTTCGTCGTGCAGGAGTTCATTGCCGAAGCCGGCGGTGGTGACTTGCGCTGCTTCGTGATCGGAAACCGGGTTGCCGCGGCCATGCATCGCCAGGCTCCGGAAGGTGATTTCCGGGCCAATCTGCATCGGGGTGGCAAGGCCAGTGCGGTGGAACTTTCGACCCAGGAAATCACCATTGCCCTTCGCGCAGCCAGGACCATGGGCCTTGGGATTGCCGGAGTGGATCTGCTGCGCTCCCAGCGCGGCCCCCTGGTGCTTGAAGTCAACGCATCGCCCGGCCTTGAGGGCATCGAATCGGCCACTGGTGAGGACGTTGCCGGCGCAATCATCGACAGCGTGGAACAGGGCGTGGCACGGCGCACCTGAGCCGGGGCGTGCAATCAATCTGGCGTTAACGCAAGCCTGAGCGCGGCTTAACCTCGATTTAAGTTGCAGATGCCTATAGTCGGGCCACTGTAGGTTCTGCTCGACACTCCTAAAGACGTGTTCCGGTGACAGGCAGATTACGGTAATCGGGGCAGTAGCTTTTGGCCCAAGCGAGGTGTGTTCCCCCAAAGGCACCTCCTTGGGCCATTTTATTGCGCCTCGATCAGCAATCCCCATCCCCGGCATTGCCCTTCCGGCCCAGAACATCCTTTTCGGGAGTTCCGCGTTAAGCTATGTCCGCCATGCGCATACTCGTCATCGAAGACAACAGCGACATCGCCGCCAACGTGGGCGACTTTCTGGCCGATCGTGGCCATGTGGTCGATTTTGCCGGGGACGGGGTGACCGGACTGCACCTTGCGGTCGTCAACACCTTCGATGTCATCGTCCTCGACCTCAGCCTGCCCGGCATGGACGGGCTTGAGGTCTGCCGCAAGCTGCGTCAGGACGCGCGAAAGCAGACCCCGGTATTGATGCTCACGGCGCGTGATGCGCTGGAGCAGAAGCTTTCCGGCTTTGATTCAGGGGCGGATGACTACATGGTCAAGCCGTTCGCCTTGCAGGAATTGGCGGCACGCATTGAGGTGTTGGGGCGGCGCGGCAAGGGTGCCAAGACACGCCTGCTGCAATTGGCCGATCTCACCTACAACCTCGATACCCTGGTCGTGATCCGTGATGGCAAGTCGATCCAGCTCAATCCGATTGCGCTCAAGCTGTTGCAGGCCTTGATGGACGCGGCACCGTCGGTGGTGACCCGTCAGGAGCTGGAAACCCGGGTCTGGGGCGAGGAGTTGCCGGACAGCGACTCATTGCGCGTGCACATCCACGGGCTGCGTGCGGCAATCGACAAGCCGTTTGCCAAGCCGCTGATCCAGACCCGCCACGGAATCGGTTATCGCATGGTCGATCCGGATGCAGTACCGGCGTAGGCTGCGCAGCCGGATCATTGTTTCGTTTGCCATTTTCGGTTTGACGCTGACGGCCTTGTTTGCGGTCAGCGCGGTGCTTCTGCGCGGTTGGCTGGAAAGCAACCTGATTGGCGAGACCCTGCAGAACAACCTGTCAGGCTACGCGGACCAGTTCTACAAGGATCCGCAAACCCCCGGCGTGCCTTTCGAAAAGATCATCGGCTATACCTACAGCGAGCG
Organism: Gammaproteobacteria bacterium; assembly: GCA_004295005.1. Lineage (GTDB taxonomy): Bacteria > Pseudomonadota > Gammaproteobacteria > Xanthomonadales > Rhodanobacteraceae > Dokdonella. The sequence continues at coordinate 34,042 of SHNG01000192.1, read as the reverse complement.
AAAATTCGCCAACGTGCCGTTCGCCTGGCGCGAGTTGCCCAACGGCATCCACGATCTCGATGAAAGCGACGGCAAGGGTGGTCGGCAAACCTACAAGCTGGCGGTGCGCAAGGATCCGCATTACTGGTTCTTCCTGCGTTACGACACCACGCAGGAAATGAATGCCCAGCGCCTGTTGCAGGCTGCACTGGTGCTTGCCGTGCTGGTTTTCAGCCTGTTGTCGCTGATCCTGGGATTCTGGTCCTCCGCGCGGGTCATGCGTCCGGTAACCGACTTGGCCAAGCGCGTGCAGGCGCTCAGTCGCAGTGGCCAGGTGCAGGCACTGAAACCCCACTTTGCCGACGACGAGGTAGGGCAACTGGCCGCGGCGCTGGATGAATACGCGGAACGCCTGACCCATCTGGTCGAGCGAGACCGCGAGTTCAATGCCGACGTCAGCCACGAACTGCGCACTCCGCTGGCAGTCATTGCCACGACAACGGAGTTGCTGATGGCCCAGGACTTGCCGCCCAAGGTCCAGGAGCGATTGCGCAGGATCGAACGCGCGGTGCGTCAGTCGACCGAGCTTACCGATGCCTTGTTGCTGTTGTCGCGCAGCGAGAGACAGGCACCAACCGATGGGGAAACCACGGATGTTGCGCGGGTGGCCGAGCAGGTCATCGATATCAGCCGGCCCCATCTGGGCAGCAAGCCGGTCAGCGTCCGACTCGAGATCGAACAACCCTTGCAGGCAACGGCGCCTTCCTCAGTGGTTGCGGTGGCATTGACCAACCTGATCAGCAATGCGTTCAAGTACACGCAGAGCGGGGAAGTGGCGGTGATCGTCGGCCACGGCCGCGTCGCCGTCGAGGATACGGGGCCGGGTATTCCCCTGGAGGATGCCGAGCGTCTTTTCCAGCGCGGCGAGCGGGGCACCAACCTGGTCAAGGGCGCGGGCCTTGGCCTCGCCATCGTGCGCAGGTTGTGCGAGCTGTACGGCTGGGAAGTTTCTCTGGCGCCACGTCCACAGGGTGGCGCAGTGGCCACCCTGCAGTTCGACAAGCGCAGCTAACCCGGATATTTCATACAGCCAAGATAATCAGCCGACCGGATCCAGCCAGTTCCACTGGTCCGCCGTCTTGCCGCTGAACAGGCCGAAGTAGAGATCCTGCAGGCGTCGCGTGATCGGGCCGGCCTTGCCTTCGCCGACAATCTTGCCATCGACCGAACGAATCGGGGTGACTTCCGCCGCGGTGCCGCACATCAGGACTTCATCGGCGAGGTAGAGGTATTCGCGTGGCATGTCGCGCTCGATCACTTCAATGCCATTCTCGCGCGCCAGGGTCATCAGGGTGTGGCGGGTGATGCCGTTCAGGATGGCTGCACTCACCGGTGTGGTGTGCAGTTGGCCATCAAATACCAGGAACAGGTTTTCACCGGCTCCCTCGCTGAGCAATCCGGTGGATGCCAGGGCAATGCCTTCACCAAAGCCGAGGCGGCGCGCTTCGCGTGCGATGAGTTGACCGGAAAGATAGTTGCCGCCGGCTTTTGACCCGGCCGGAATGGTGTTGGGCGCCATGCGCTGCCAACTCGAGACGCAGGCATCGATTCCCGTCTCGAGTACGCCGGGACCGAGGTACGGACCCATCTCCCAGGTAGCCACGGCAACGTCGATCGGGGTGGTCGCGGAAAGCCCAAAACCGCCCAGACTGCGATATACCACCGGCCTGAGATAGGCCTTGGTCAATTTGTTGGCGCGTATCGTGGCGCGACAGGCGTCCGCCAGTTCATCGAAGGTGTACGGGATCTCCATGTCGTAGATCCGCGCCGACATGTAGAGGCGCTTGAGGTGATCGCCAAGCCGGAAGATGGCCGGTCCCTTTGGCGTTTCATAGCTGCGGATGCCTTCAAATACCGAGGAACCGTAGTGGACGACATGCGCCATGACATGCACCGTGGCCTCGGCCCAGGGCTTGATCTTGCCGTTCTGCCAGATGAATTGGGGATAGTTCATGGCCACGTTCCTCGTGTTCGTTCGCAAGTCCTCAATCATAACCGCTGCACCGGCGAGGGGCGATGTGCCGTTCGCAACGGGTTGAATCGCAAGGCTTACCAGGGCATCAACAGCCACCAGCAACCGTTTGCATCGGTCACATCGAAACGGACAACCGACTCATGGGGCACCTGGTTGTCGTGCTCGGATACCGTGCGCACCACGAGGCTGGGCGCAGGCGGAGACTCCCGTCCGAGCCTGGGCTGACGGGATTGTGGAAAGTTGGCCCAGGCGTCGTACTCCAGTTCCATCGACAGCAGGGGCTCGGAAACCAGTATGGCAAGTTCACGCAAGGCGGCAATGCTTGAGCCTTGTCCCATTCCATCCCAGAGGATCAATCCCGAGAACGCGACGGCTTGCTCGGCATTGAACATGGCACGGGCCCTCTGCAAAAGGTCTTCGGCAGAGACGGGACAGGTTTGCGTCGGAAGTACCGTTGTTTCGGGTAGCGGCAGATTGCGTGACCCCGCCACGGCGTCGGCTGCTGGCGCAGGCATGGACCTCACGCATTCCTTGTCGCTGAAGGTCGGCTCACCGTCGGCGCCGATGCAGCGGTGGATTGCCGGTTGCTGGGCGTGCGCGCGTTCCACGCTCAATACAGCGAGTGGCAGAAGACACAAGGCCAGACACCAGGCCCGCATCGACGGCTTGTCATGTATCGCCGGTTCTGCTGTAGTAGCGCACATGAAGCAATTCACCTCCCATTCCTGTGCATTCTCGGCCATCACGATGAATCGCGCCGAGAATAATACGTCGCCCACATTGGGGGTCGACGTGCATTGAGGTTTGTTTTCAGACGCACGCACAAGGCCCGCGGAAACGCGGGCCTTTTTTTTACATCAACAAGAGGGTTTGGCCCATGTGCTCGATTTTCGGAATGTTCGGATTGCAGGCGGAGGATGACCCGGTTGCCTTGCGCCGGCTTGCCCTCGAACTCTCGCAGCGTCAACGCCATCGCGGTCCGGACTGGAGCGGCGTGTACCAAGACGAGACGGCGTTGCTCGTGCATGAGCGCCTGGCCATCGTTGATCCGGCCGGTGGCTCACAGCCCATTCGCTCGGCGGATGGCGAACTGGCGCTTGCTGTCAATGGCGAGATCTACAACCACCGCCAGTTGGAGCAGGGTTTGGGCACGGAATACGCGTTTCAGACCGGATCTGATTGCGAGGTGATCAACGCGCTGTACCGCGAACATGGCGCCCACGGTGTTGCCCTGCTGAACGGCATCTTTGCATTCGCGCTGTGGGACCGGGGACAGCAGCGATATCTGATTGCACGTGATCCCCTGGGTGTGTGTCCCCTGTATTGGGGGCATGATCGCGAGGGTCGCCTGTGCGTGGCTTCGGAAATGAAGGCCCTGGTTGGCGTGTGCGCGGATCTGGCGGTTTTCCCGCCCGGCCACTTTTACGACAGTTCACAAGGCGAATTGCAACGCTACTACCAGAAGCCCTGGCGCGCATACGCGGCGACGCGCGATGTGGAAGTCAGTGCGCAGGACCTGCGCGCGGCATTCGAAGCGGCTGTGCATCGGCAGATGATGACCGATGTGCCCTACGGTGTGCTGCTTTCGGGAGGTCTCGATTCCTCACTGGTTGCGGCATGCGCCGCACGATTTGCCCGTCATCGCATCGAAGAGGACGATCGCTCCGAAGCATGGTGGCCGAGGCTGCATTCGTTTGCCATCGGCCTTGAAGGCTCGCCGGACCTCGCGGCAGCAGAGATTGCCGCCAAGGCGCTGGGCACCGTCCATCACGGTTTTCGTTACAGCTTCGAGGAAGGGCTGGATGCGATTCCGGAGGTGATCCGGCATGTGGAAACCTATGACGTCACCACCATCCGCGCATCCACGCCGATGTACCTGCTGGCAAGGCGCATCAAGGCCATGGGCGTGAAAATGGTGCTCTCGGGCGAGGGTTCCGACGAGATCTTTGGTGGCTATCTGTACTTCCACAAGGCACCGGATGCACAAGCCTTCCACGAGGAAACCGTGCGCAAGCTCGATGCCTTGCACCAGTTCGACTGCGCGCGCGCCAACAAGGCGATGATGGCGTGGGGCGTGGAGGCACGCGTGCCCTTTCTTGATCTGGAATTTCTCGATGTCGCCATGCGCATGGATGCGAAACACAAGATGGCCGGCAAGGGGCGCATCGAAAAGGCGGTGCTGCGCGAAGCCTTTGCCGGTGCCTTGCCCGATGAGATCCTGTGGCGACAGAAGGAGCAGTTCAGTGACGGCGTCGGCTATGGCTGGATCGACGGGCTCAAGGCGCACGCAGAAGCCGCGGTCAGTGATCGCGAATTTGCCGCTGCCGACAAGCGATTCCCGCTCAATCCGCCGGCAACCAAGGAAGCCTATTTCTATCGCGCCATCTTCGAGCAGCATTTCCCAGGCAATGCCTGTGCGCAGACGGTACCCGGCGGGAAATCGATTGCCTGTTCCTCGCCTGCGGCGATTGCCTGGGATCCGGCCTTCGCAAAAGCCGCGGACCCATCGGGGCGCGCCGTGTCTGGAGTTCACCTGAGTGCCAACACCTGAGCGATGCAATCAACGCGGGTTGGGGAAACTCTGATTTTGTTCGTCATCCCGGCGCAAGCCGGGATCCATCTTGATCGTGTTCCAATGGAATCAAGGTCAAAATGGACCCCGGCATTCGCCGGGGCGAAGAAGATCGTATTGACTAGAGCTTCCTTTGGGAAACGCGGATCCATTGTCGTCATCCCGGCGCTAGCCGGAACCCATCTTGATCGTGTTCCAATGGAATCAAGGTCAAAATGGACCCCGGCATTCGCCGGGGCGACGAAGATCGTATTGACTAGAGCTTCCTTTGGGAAACGCGGATCCACTGTCGTCATCCCGGCGCTAGCCGGAACCCATCTTGATCGTGTTCCAATGGAATCAAGGTCAAAATGGACCCCGGCATTCGCCGGGGCGACGAAGATCGTATAGATCAGAGTTTCCTTTGGGAAACGCGGATCCACTGTCGTCATCCCGGCGCAAGCCGGGATCCATCTTGATTCCAATCGCATGTATTCAAATTGAAAATGGATTCCGGCTTGCGTCGGAACGACAACAAAAGCAGTTGTTTCATCCTTTCCTTGTGCTTCCTTCAGATGCGCTCCAGCACGGCGCTGGTCGGTTTGGCCCGATTGAGCGTATAGAAATGCAGGCCTGGTGCGCCGCCAGAGATCAGCTTCCGGCACAGCTCGGCGACCACATCGGCGCTGAAAGCGCGAATGGATTCGACATCGTCACCCATGGCGCTGAGCCGTTTGCCGAGCCAGCGCGGAATCTCGGCACCGCACATGTCGGAGAAGCGGCGCAACTGGCTGAAATTGCTGATCGGCATGATGCCGGGCGTGATTGGCGCGCTGACGCCAAGTGCCCTGGCCGCTTCGACAAAGCGGAAATAGCCGTCTGCATTGTAGAAATACTGGGTGATCGCACCGTTGGCGCCGGCATCGATCTTGCGCTTGAAGTTGTCGAGGTCCGAGAGGGCATCGTTTGACTGCGGATGCACCTCGGGGTAGCAGGCCACTTCGATATGGAAGTGATCGCCGGTTTCGGCACGGATGAATTCGACCAGATCGCTTGCGTAGCGGAAATCGCCATGGCTGGCCATGCCGGACGGAAGATCGCCGCGCAAGGCGACGATGCGCTTGCAGCCCATGGATCGATAGTCGCTCAACAGGCCACGGATCTCGTCTCGCGTTCCGCCCATGCAGGAAAGATGCGGCGCGGCATCGAGGCCATGCACCTCGCGCAGGCGTCGTACGGTATCAGGGGTGTAGCTCAGGGTGGATCCACCCGCGCCAAAGGTGCAGCTCACATACTCCGGTGTGTATGCCTTGAGTCTGGGCAACGCGGATTCCAGGCTCGCGCGTTGCTCGTCGGTCTTGGGCGGAAAGAACTCGAAACTGATCGGCGGCATGGAAGGCTGTTTGTCTGGCACGCGGGAGCGGCGAGTATATATCGCTTTGTCGCGATGAAGCGATATTTCGGATTCGCATGGCTTGACCGAGGTCCGGGCCTCAGCGATAGATCTGGTACAGCAGCAGATACACGACGACACCGGAAACCGACACGTACATCCACACCGGCCACGTCCAGCGCGCGATGGCGCGATGGCGGGAATCGCGCCGACGCATGCCCAGCACCGCAGTCACCAGGATCATGGGGATAGCCAGCGCAGCCAGGACCACGTGACTGACCAGCAATGCGTAGTAGACCGGGCGAATCCAGCCGTAGCCACGGAAAACGAAGATGGGCGCGATATGGTGATAGGTGATGTAGGTCACCAGGAACAAACCGGACACCGCCAGCGCGGCAATCATTGCCCGACGGTGTTTGTCGATCTGCCGCTGGGCAATCATCACCCGTGCATAGCCAAGCAGGATCATGGCGGTTGCATTCAGTGATGCGTTGACGTGTGGCAGGAGATTGGGCAAGTCCATGGAGAACGAGTCGGCTTTTACGGTGATTCAACATGGCACGACAAAAGGCCGCCGGCATTGATCGAAGTCAACGTCATGGCAGAAAGGGCCGGGTAGGGTACGCAATACCCATTGCCGCAGTTGGACGTGATCGGACCATGCGCAGCACATCATCCCGCATAATCCTGTTGGTATCGATGCTGATCCTTGGCGTGGTCATCGCATTGCTGGCCAATCGTCACTTCGTACAGTCACGCTGGGAATCCGCGCCGGCAGAAATCAAGCCGTTGCTTTGGCCCGAGCCGCGCGCAATTCCCGACTTCAGCATGCGCGAGCAGAACGGCAAGTCGTTCTCCGCAGAGGATTTCAAGGGCCGTTGGAGCCTGCTGTTCTTTGGCTATCTGCAATGCCCGGATGTGTGTCCAATGACCTTGCAGGCAATGAAGACCCTGCGCGCGCTGATGCGTGAATCGGGGCAGGCAAGCGAGATCCCTCGAATGGTGTTCGCAAGCGTGGATCCCGCCAACGATACGCCCGAGCGCATGGCCGCATACCTTGCCTTCTTCGACGATTCGCTGATCGGATTGAGCGGTACCGCCGATCAACTCGAAGCACTCGCTGGACCATTGGGCATCGCCTATGCGGAGAACCGCGATGCGGGAGGCGTGCGCAGCATGGATCACTCGACTTCGATCATTGTCATCGATGCGCAGGGGCGCGCGGTGGCGGCATTGCCGTCACCCCATCAGCCCGCCGTGATGCTGCGCCAGCTCAACGCGCTGCGCACTTATCTTGGGGATTGATCCGTTGTGCGCCAGCACCAGGGGTGGGTTTGCGGTTGCCCTGGGCGCGGCTGGTGTAGCCCGCCGTGGATCGCAGACTGCCGCTGTTGTCGATGTGGCATTGCAAGCTCTGAACTCGCGCAGTAACCCCGCGCAAATTCGACTAGCCTCATCCAGCAAACGCGGCGCAGGCACCACTGCCAACTTGCCCAATACACCCTGGTCCTTGTGTGCGCATTCCATTGCCCCCGCGTCTGCATGAAACAACGCGTCCATGTTCAGGCTTCCACGCACGCTCTGCGAGTCGTTATCCATTTGATTTCGAGCAGGAAAACGGCTTGACCCAATGTTCGAATTTGGACGAACATTGTGTAGTTGGGCAGCAGGAGTGGGCGATGATCCGGCATGCGATGGCGGTTGCAGCGTTCGTCGCCGTTGCGGTGTCACCAGCAGCCGCCCGAGTCAGGCTAGAAGGACTCGATCGTCTGTATTTCGAGCGGGTTGTGGGGCTTGGCGGCCAACTCCCCGCTGCCAAGCCCAATCAGGACGTCGCATCTCTCATCCCAGACGTCTTGGCCAAGCCTGAGTTTGCGTCGGGAACGTCCGCAGCGGTCGAGTCCGATGCTGAACTCCTCGTGCGAGATTTCGCGCTTCCCCTGCGTTCTGTGAAGCACCAAGTTTGGATCCGCGAAGTCTTGGATGTCAGCAATCCGCGAATCTCGGAGCTGTGGTGGGCGCTGTATGATGATGGACGTCGAAGCGACGTCTGGTACTTCGAGGCTAGTCCAGTCCGGGCGGATGGCAAGGCGTTGAGCAACTACCGCCTCGACAGTCTTTCAACTCCTGACAAGAGTCGCGCCGTCTTTCGAGTCCAAGGACAGATGTTCCGACCGGGAGGCGCTTGGTGGATCGTGGGGAAGGAGTTCGTCTTCCGCACCAGCGCCAGCGCCGTTACGTTTGCGCACGTCAGGAACACGTTCGGCTACTTTCATTCATACGACACGGATAGCAGCGGTGGTGTGCTCAGTGTGTCGACTGAGAATGAGGTCAACGGCCGATTTGAAGCGCGTGAGATCGACCCCGTCTCGGAGGACTCAGCAGGCGTTTGCGGATTCCGCGATCCTGAACTTGCCGAAGAGTGGGAGTTCTCTTGGCAGCAGCTTGCCAAGGTGGCTCGATGCATCGTGAACGCGCGCGGGGCCATTGTTCGGCACCGAGACCTGCGCGCACCTTCTTTTGTCGAGAGGGGCGGCTCACCTCCATTGAAGGACCGATGAGCCCGGGGGGGATGGAGTAGGGTTTTGCAATGGGGGTAGGGGTCAGGACTTGTAATGCCACCTGGACAGAATCCGGGACACCCAGAATCCGCAGAATCCGGGACACCCAGAATCCGCAGAATCCGGGACACCCAGAATCCGCAGAATCCGGGACACCCAACAGAATCCGCAGAATCCGCGACACCCAAAATCTGCCGATTGGCCGCACGCATCAAATCCAGAACACCCGAATTGCGCCGGTTGGCCGCACGCTGGTGCTGCGCCAGTTCACCGCGCTGCGCACTTATCTTGGGGATTGATCCGTCGTGCGCCAGCACCAGCCGGCGACGATGACTGCGCTGAGCAGGAGCACGGCACCACCCTGATGCAGGGTTCCCAGCCACACAGGCACCACCCACAGCAGGGTGCAGATGCCCAGCGTCACCTGGATGAGCGCCATCAACAAGAGTGCAAGGCGTGATCGGGCCTGCGCCCTGTCCTGCGCCGCGTTGCGCATGCGCCACCAGGCCCACAGGGTCACCGCCAGCGTGCTCAGGGCAATGATGCGATGGATGAACTGCACGCTCACCGGGTTCTCGAACAGGTTGCGCCAGAACGGCTCCATCGCGGCCATCCCTGGTGGAACCCAGTATCCGGCCATCAGTGGAAAGGTGTTGTACATGTGGCCTGCGCGAAGGCCGGCAACAAATGCACCGAACAGGATGGTCGTGGCCACCATGACCAGCAGGAGAGCGCGCGGCCAGCGTTGTGCAGGTACTGAATCCGGTGCCGGCACACGATTCAGCAACAAGCCGATGGCCACGCGCAGCATCAGCGCATACACCAGCAGTGCGAGTCCCAGGTGCGCTGCCAGGCGATAGGGGCTGACCCGTGGGATATCGACGAGTCCGCTCTTGACCATGTACCAGCCCATGTATCCCTGCGCCGCGCCCAGGGCGAGGATGCCGAGCAGGGGCCAGCGCAAGCGCGCGGGAATGGTGCCACGCAACCAGAACCACAGCAGCGGCAAGGCAAACCAGAGGCCGAGCAGACGCGCCAGCAGTCGATGGAAGAACTCGAACCAGAAAATCACCTTGAAGTCACCGAGGGACATGTCCTGGTTGACCTGGGCAAATTGCGGACTGGTTTGATAGCGCGAGAATTCTGCCTGCCACGCCACCTCGCCCATCGGCGGCAGCACACCGGTCACCGGCTTCCAGTCGACGATGGAAAGGCCTGACTCGGTCAGTCGCGTTGCGCCACCGACCATCACCAGGATCAGCAGCACGGCGCAGCAACTGAGCAGCCACCAACCAACGGCGCGTGGCCGCTCGCGCGCGCTGCGTTGTGACTTGGGATCGTGTGCGGACTCGGTCATTTCTCGGCTTCCGTGGGGCTGCGGCAATCCCGCGCAGGATGTCCGAGATGACCCGAATTGTCACCCATGCCGCGTCGATTCGCGCCTGGCTTGACCCAAGTCAAGGCCGCAAATTGCGATTCAGACGTAAATATCGCGAGCCTGCCGACCCGGCAGAGTGCCATGAACCATTGCGGAGGCGCCGATGGAAACCACCCAGGAACACGACGAAAAGATCCCGATGATGCAGAAGCTGCTCGACAACCCGTTCCTGCTCCTGTTCATCGGAGTGATGGTGCCCATGGTCGTTTACGTCCTCTGGGGCGTCATCGACATCCTGACCATTCCGGTCGCGAAGTAGGCGAGCGCATCGCACAACCCCGGGGAAACTCTCATGAGCGCAATTTTACCGCCCACCGAACGACTCTGGTGGAAGCACCCGCTGGACCGGGTGGAAGGCACCTGGATAGCCATCGCATTCGTCTGGTGCATGATCATGTTCTTCATGATGATTTATTGGCACATGTACGGAAAGCAAAACCTTTCCACCGAAACCTACAAGACCACCAGCGAACAATTCGCAGCCAAGGCCCAGGCGGTGGTCGACAAGTACACGGTTCGGGTTGAAACCGATTTCCAGACGCCGGTGGTCGCGCCGCCGCCCGGCAGCGATGTGTACATGATCGCGCGCTTGTGGAATTTCTGGCCGATCCTCGAACTGCAACAGGGGCAGACCTATCGCCTGCACCTGACCTCGATGGACTACAACCACGGATTCTCGCTGCAGCCGGCCAACATCAACATCCAGGTCGTGCCCGGATACGAGCACGTGGTGACGGTCACGCCAAACCAGAGCGGCACCTATTCGGTGGTGTGCAACGAATTCTGTGGTATCGGCCACCACACCATGGTCGGGCGAATCTACGTCAAGGCGGAGGCCGGAAATGTCCAATAACACCACCTACCGGACCTGCCCGCGTTCCGGGCTGCAGTTCGAATCCCAGGCTGAAAAACTGGTGATCGCCAATGCCGTGGCAGGCGTCATCTTCCTGCTCATCGGCGGCATTCTCGCCATCGGCATCGTGCTCACGCGCTGGCCCAGCGTGCATTGGCTGGAAGCGGCCACCTTCTACCAGGTGCTGACCGCACATGGCCTCGACATGCTGGTCTACTGGATCATCTTCTTCGAGATCGCAGTACTGTATTTCTGTTCATCGACGCTGTTGCGATGCCGGATTGCCACGCCGAAGATCGCATGGCTGGCCTTTGCCCTGATGGTGATCGGCTCGGTCATGAACAACTACGCGGTGTATGACGGCGCATCGAGCGTGATGATGACCTCGTACGTGCCGATGATGGCAGCGCCCTCGTTCTACCTGGGCCTGATCCTGTTTGCGGTGGGCGCGCTGATCGCCTGCTTCGTGTTCTTCGGCACCCTGGTGGTGGCCAAGCGCGAGAAGACCTACCAGGGCTCGGTGCCGCTGGTCACCTTCGGTGCGATCACCGCAGCGATCATTGCCGTGTTCACCATTGCCTCCGGAGCGATCATCCTGATTCCAACCTGGATGCAGTCCATGGGCTGGGTCGAGCATGTCGATCCCTTGATCTACCGCGTGATCTGGTGGGCATTCGGACACTCGTCACAGCAGATCAACGTCGCCGCCCACATTTCCATCTGGTATCTGGTCGCGGCCGTGGTGTTCGGCGCCAAGCCGATGTCGGAGCGGGTCAGCCGCGGCGCGTTCCTGCTCTACATCGTGTTCCTGCAACTGGCCAGTGCGCATCACATCCTGTCGGATCCCGGCATGAGCGTGGAATGGAAGGTGCTCAACACCAGCTACTTCATGTACTTCGCCGTGCTCGCCTCGATGATTCACGGGCTCACCATTCCCGGCGCAATGGAAGTGGCGCAGCGTGCCAAGGGATACAACAAGGGCCTGTTCGAATGGTTGCGCAAGGCGCCGTGGGGCAATCCCTCGTTCTCCGGCGTGTTCATCTCGATCATCGGCTTCGGATTCCTCGGTGGAATCTCCGGCGTGATGATGGGTACCGAACAGCTCAACATGATCATCCACAACACGATCTACGTGCCGGGTCATTTCCATGCCACGGTGGTGATCGGCACCACGCTCTCGTTCATGGCGCTGACCTATTTCCTGATACCGGTGTTGTTCAAGCGCGAGATCATCAACCCGACCCTGGCCAAGTGGCAGCCTTACCTGTTTGGCCTGTCCATGTACTTCTTCTGCCTGGTGATGATGGGTGCCGGAACCCTGGGTGTTTCCCGTCGTCATTGGGACATGGCATTCAGCGGCGCGGCCTTGGCTTATGAATGGCCGGGTGCGGCCTACCTGATGATGGGTCTGGTCGGCATCGCCGGCATCGCCGCCATAGTCGGTGGGGCGCTCTATATCTACCTGACCGTGGGCTCCCTGCTGTGGGGCAAGCGGGTTGCGCAGACCAAGATCAGCAGCGAGCCCACGCCGATTCCCGTGGGTGCACCCTCGGCGGCCGCGCAAAGTTATGGATCACTGGGCTTCGCGGCCCCTGGCACCTTCGTGCTGGCCATGATTTTCCTGGCCGCGTTCGTCCTCTACTACTTCATCAACTGGAAGTATCTGTCGACCTTGTGGGGCCTGAGCTGATCAGGATCAGCCCAAGGCATCGCTGATCAACGGGGTTCGGTTGATCATCGTCAGTCGCCGCACCGGTTTCCCCGAGCCGGTGCGGTGGCGCCACCTGTGACCAGCACCAGCGAGGACAACGGCCATGAACTCCATCTGCATTCCCTCGTCCAAACGTTCGCTTGCCGGCGTACTGCGCGATGTAATCAGCCTGTTCAAGCTGCGTATCGGCGTGCTCATCATGATCACGGCCGTGGTTGGCTACGTGATTTCCCCCGGGTCCGCCAGTGCCTGGCAGGTGCTGGTGATGGCGTTGGCCACGCTGCTTGCGTCGGCGGCTGCCGGAGCGTTCAACCACTACCACGAGTATCAGAGTGACCGTCTGATGACGCGAACCCGCAACCGACCCTTCGTGACCGGTGCCCTGCCGCACCAGCCGTGGTGGTTGCTGGTGTTTGCAGCGATGCTGGTACTGGCAGTGGCATTTGCATGGAAGATCGTCAATGTGCAATCCGCCGTGTTCATCTTCCTTGGCGCGTTCTTCTACGCGATTGTCTACACGGTGTGGTTGAAGCGGCGCAGTTGGACAAACATCGTCATCGGCGGCCTTTCCGGAAGTTTTGCGGTGCTGGCGGGTGCAGCGGCGGCGGATCCGCAACTTGGCCTGATGCCCTGGCTGTTCGCACTCATTCTTTTTCTCTGGACGCCACCGCATTTCTGGAGCCTGGCCATTGCCAATCGCGATGACTATGCGGCGGCCGGTATTCCCATGATGCCGGTTGTGTTTGGCGGGCCGCGTGCATCGCGCATCGTGTTGACCAGCAGCATTGCCCTGGCTGTGGCCTCGGTGCTGCCGATTCTTGCGGGTGCCGGATTCGTTTACCTGCTCGGCGCGGTGCCGGGCAGCCTGTGGTTCGTGTACAAGGCCTGGTCCCTGGTAAAGCAACAGAACCGCAAGGCAGCCATTTCCTGTTTTCTTGCCTCACTGGTGCAGCTCAACGCGGTGCTCATTTTCGCGTGCGTGGACGCTGCGTTGCGATCGTGATGAGAGTTGGGGCAGCGCTGAGCAACTTGCTTTTGCCGTCATTCCGGCGCAAGGCGGAATCCATTTTGCCTTTGAGAATACGCCGAAGGGATCCAGGTGGATCCCGGCTTTCGCCGGGAAGACGACCTGATCAACGTTGCCCTTGTCGAATACCGCTGGTGCTGGTTGCCGCCAGCCTCGCGTTTGGTTCCAGCGGTTCACTTGCCAAGCCGCCACCAGTGGCGGACAACAGCAACCGGATTGCACCTGCGCAAGTGGAGGCGCCGCCAGCGCCGACGGTGGCGGGCCTCGATCAGGAAAAAGCCCTGCGCGACAGCATGGCGGTTGTCGGCCAGCGTCCTGCGAATCACACCTTGTTCGACCAGGATGGCCGGACGGTTTCCCTGTCGGATTTTCGCGGCAAGCCCTTGCTGGTCAATTTCGTCTACACCGCATGCTTCCGCATTTGCCCGAACAGTACACGCGCCTTGCGCAAGGCCGTTGACGCAATGCGCGGTCGCTTCGGCACTGACCAGTTCAACGTCGTCAGCATCGGCTTCGACCAGCCCACGGACTCGCCCGCGGCGATGCGGGAGTATGCCGCGCGCCAGTCCATCCGTGACGCCAACTGGCGCTTCTTGAGCCCGGACAAGGACGATGTGGCCGAGATTGCGCGCAATTTCGGATTCAGTTTCATGGCAACGCCAATGGGCTTCGACCACACCCTGCAGGTGAGCGTGCTCGATTCCGACGGCGTCATTCGCCAACAGGTTCTGGGCGATACCTTCAGTCCGGATTCCCTGGGTGAGCCGCTCAAGCGCCTGCTCGGTGGTTCATTGATCCAGGAAACCCGCTCATGGAGCGACCTGCTCGACAAGGTGCGCATTCTTTGTTCGGTGTATGACCCGGAAACCGGTCGCTATCGCACCGATTACTCGCTGTACATCGAACTGGCCGGTGGCGCGACATTCATCCTGTTGATGCTCTGGCTGGCCGTGAAAGAGTGGCACGCCCATCGCGGTAATCGCCTGCGCGCATCATGAGATCGGGTCCAGTTCGAGCGGCCTGGCTCAGGATCGAGGAGACCATTGATCCGCTGTTTCCAGGCGGAACCAATCCCCTGCGCAATCTCGGTGCGCTGGCGTGCCTGATGTTTGCGGCACTGCTGCTCAGCGGCACCTATCTCTACATCCATTTCGACACCTCGACAGACGGCGCCTGGCCGTCGATCAACCGACTGTCCGACGAGCAGCCGTGGCTCGGTGGATTGCTGCGCAGCATGCACCGCTATGCGGCTGACCTGTTCGTCACGTTCACGCTGTTGCATCTGCTGCGGGAGTGGGTGCTGGGCCACTACTCGAGCTTTCGTGCCATGACCTGGCTCACCGGTGTTCCGCTGCTTGCCTTCATGTACGTGAGCGGCATCGGCGGATTCTGGCTCAATTGGGATGTGCTCGGGCAGTATGCGGCCACTGCAAGCGCGGAACTGATCGACGCACTGCCGATGCTCGATGGCACGCTGGCCCGCAACTTCCTCGACAGCGGTGCAGTCAGTGACCGCTTCTTTTCCTTGCTGGTGTTCATCCATCTTGGCGTTCCCCTGATGCTGTTGTTTGGACTGTGGTTCCACCTGCAGCGCGTAACGCGGCCACGCATCCTGCCGCCACGTGCCTTGATGTTCGGACAACTGGCGTTGCTGGCTGCGATTGCCTTGGCCTGGCCGGTGACCAGCGGGGCTCCGGCGGACCTGGGTCGCGTGCCGGTTGCGCTCGCGCTCGACTGGTTTGTGCTGCATCCATTGCCTTTGGCAACATCGTTGTCGGCACCGGTGTTCTGGAGCCTGCTCGCAATCCTGTTCGGCGTGCTGCTGATGTTGCCGACGTTTCCCGATCGACAGCGGGAGCCGGTTGCGGTGGTGGATGCCGACAACTGCAACGGTTGCCGTCGCTGTGTCGATGACTGCCCTTATTCCGCAATCACCCTGGAGGCCCATCCGGACGGAAAACCGGGCAAGCAGATCGCAGTGGTGGCCGCGGAACGCTGCGCCAGTTGCGGAATCTGCGCGGGAGCCTGCCCCTCGGCGACTCCATTTCGCAGTGTCATTGAGCTGGTGAACGGCATCGACATGCCGCAGCAATCCGTGGACTCGTTGCGCCGGAAACTGGTCGATGACCTGGCGCGTGCGGAATCAGCGCCCGTGGTCGTGTTCGGGTGTCGCCACGGCATGGATGTCGAGGTCAACAGGAGAATCGACGTGCTTGGCTACAACCTGCTTTGCATCGGTTTGCTGCCGCCTTCATTCATCGAGTACGCGCTGCGTGGCGGCGCCGCGGGCGTGATTGTCTGTGGATGCGCCGATGCCTCCTGCGAATTTCGCCTGGGCAACCAGTGGACGCGCGAACGCATGCTGGGTGCACGCGAGCCGCACCTGCGCAGGACGGTACCGCCGGATCGCCTTCGCGTCATGATGGTCGGCAGGCATGAGCAAGGCCAGCTTGATGCGGCCATCGACAGCCTGCGTCAGAATGCGAGCCAAGGAGAAATTGCATGAACAAGCCACTGATATGGATGGGCCAGGCCGTGCTGTATGCCGCGCTCGCCGCGGTGATACTCGTCTTCACGCGCTGGCCGAGCTACCAGAACCTGCCTGCCGACAGTGCATTGATCAAGCTCAGCATCAGCCACCAGGGCAAGGTGCTCGGTGATTGCGTGGAACAGACCCCCGAACAACTGGCCAAACTTCCGCCGAACATGCGTGCCCCCGTTAGCTGCCCGCGTGAACGCTCGCCGCTCACGATCGAAATCGATGTCGATGGCGTGCTCGCATATCGACAGGTTGCTCAGCCGTCGGGACTTTCCAGTGACGGTGCGGCGGTGGTCTATCACCGCATCGAAGTGCCCGCCGGCGCACATGCCATCGAGGTGCGCATGAAGGACGATGCGCGCAGCGAAGGCTTCGACTACACGCGCAGCGAAACCGTGACCCTCGCGCCTGCCGAGATCCTGGTCGTGGATTTCGACGCCGCCGAACGTCGGATCATCCTGCTGTGAGCGGCGCGTCCGCAGCGCAGGACGGTAGGCCAGTCGCGGGCACGACGGCATCGAGTCGTTCGCCCTACACGCTGGCGATTGCCGCCGACACGGATCGCACCCTGGTGCGCGGCTGGTTGTGGCTGGGCCTGCTCGCGCTGGTGGTGTCGGGCTTCTATTCGATCCTGCTGGTGGCATCGCGCACGCCGGGCGTGAATGCCTGGCTGCCGGTGGCGGATTTCTTCCGCGTGGCGCTGGTCGTGCATGTCGATCTTTCGGTGCTGGTCTGGTTCCTCGCTTTGGCTGGCATGCTGTGGAGCCTGAGCAGCCGTCCGCGCGCATCAACGCTTGGCTGGCTGGCCCTGGCGTTGGCGTATGCCGGTACCGTCATGCTCGGCATCGCGCCGTTTGCCGGTTCCGCACTGCCGATCATGGCCAACTACATTCCGGTACTCGATGGACAGGTGTTCCTGTACGGACTGGGCGTGCTGGGCATGGCTGCCGTGCTGTTGGTGATGCGCAGCCTGATCGCCGCACCTGCGCTCGGCCTGGCCTTTGATGGCAGTGGCGTGCTGCGCTTTGGACTCAACGCAAGCGTGATTTCCACGGCGGTTGCGTTACTCGCGTTTGCTGCATCGCTGTGGCTGACTCCAGGCGGACTGGATTCGCAGACCTACTTCGAAATCGCGTTCTGGGGCGGCGGACACGCCCTGCAATTCACCTGGACCCTGCTCATGCTGGTGGCCTGGCTTTGGCTGGCCAGCGAGATCGGTGCACGCATTCCCTTGAGCCCACGCATTGCCTTGCTGCTGCTGATGCTGGCGTTGGTCAGCGTGTTTGTGACGCCGTGGGCCTACCTCGCGCATGATGTCAGCAGCGTCGAGCATCGTGACCTGCACACCTGGGCCATGCGCCTGGGCGGTGGCATTTCCATCGTTCCGATCGGCCTGGCCGTGGTGATTGGCCTGCTCGGATCACGCCGCTCGCAGCAACCCGGACACGACGCACTGCGCGCCGCCTTGATCGCCTCGATGATCCTGTTTGCATCCGGTGGAGTCATCGGCATCTTCATCAGCGGCAGCAATGTGCGCATTCCGGCGCACTACCACGGTTGCATCGTCGGCGTGACCCTTGCGTTGATGGGACTGGTCTACCTGCTGCTGCCGCGGTTGGGATACCAGACACCACAAGGCCGCATGGCGCGCTGGCAACCCACCCTGTATGGCGCCGGCCAGCTCATGCACATCATCGGCCTGGTGTGGTCCGGTGGTTATGGCGTACAGCGCAAGGTTGCCGGTGCCGAACAGGTCTTGCGCAGCAAGGCGGAGGTCGCCGGCATGGGCTTGATGGGCATGGGCGGATTGATCGCCATCATTGGAGGTTTGCTGTTCGTGATTGTTGTCTGGAAAGCGTTGCGTGCACGCGCACCACAATCCCTGGCGAAGGAGGGCCAATCATGATCGCTGCACTGCAGGGCGCGCTGCGTCGGCTTTTCATGCTGGTTGAAGCCATTTTCAACCGTGCCTTTGGCGATCGCCTGAATCCGTTCTACCACCTGGGTTCGATCACCTTCTTCCTGTTCTGGATCGTTGCTGGCAGCGGCTTGTACCTGTATGCGTTTTTCGACACCAGCGTCAGCGGTGCCTACAACTCGGTGCAGGCACTGACCGAAAACCAGTGGTACTTCGGCGGCATCCTGCGCAGCGTGCATCGCTACGCCTCGGATGCGATGGTGGTGTTGATGCTGCTGCACATGCTGCGCTACTTCGCTTTCGATCGCATGCATGGCTTCCGCACCTTCTCGTGGCTGACCGGAGTCGGATTGATCTGGCTGGTCTACATCTCCGGCATCAATGGCTACATGCTGCCGTGGGACAAGCTCGCCCAATACGTGGTGGTTTCGAGTTTTGAATGGATGGATTGGCTGCCGGGGTTCGGTGGCGCACTGATCCGCAATTTCATCGATCCTTCCAGCGTCAATGATCGCCTGTTCTCGTTGTTGGCTTTCATCCACATCGGCGTGCCCTTGCTCCTGCTGCTGCTGATGTGGGTGCATGTGCAGCGCGTACCCAAGGCCAGCACCAACCCACCCAAGGCGATCCGCTTCGGCCTCATGGCCATGTTGCTGGTGATGGCGCTGCTGGTGCCGGTACACAGTCACGGCGGCGCGGCCGATCTCGCCAGTGAAGTAGTTTCGGTGGCGCTCGACTGGTTTTTCCTGCCGGTCTATCCCCTGCTCAAGACCTGGTCTCTGGGTGCGGTGTGGGCACTGGTCGTGATCGGCACCGCGCTGCTGGTGCTGGTTCCCTGGCTTGCGCGTGGCAAGCGCAAGCCGGGTGCGCAAAGCATCTACCAGTTGACCGCACATCCCGGTCCCGAGCATGTGAATGCGCGCGAGGGCGAAACACTGCTGGAGGCGGGTTTGCGCGCCGGCCTGACTCTGCCGTTCGAATGTCGCAACGGCGGTTGTGGCGTGTGCGTGTGCACCATCTTGAATGGACGCATCGACCAGGGTGCATTCCAGCCCAATACCCTGACTGAGCAGATGCGCAAGGAAGGCAAGGCCCTGATGTGCTGTGCGGTGGCGCTGGAGGATGTGGAGTTCGAGGTGCCGGTCGAATCACTGCGCGCAGCGGCGGGCTCGATCGGCCGCTACAGCGGCCGCGTCGAGCGCATGGAAAGGCTCAGTGACACGGTCATTCGACTGATGATCTCCCTGCCGGGTGGACAACGCATCAGCTTCGTCGCCGGCCAGTACATCAACATCATTCTCGATGATGGCGAGCGGCGCGCGTTTTCCTTCGCCAATCCGCCGCATGAGAACGAATTCATCGAATTGCATGTGCGTCTCATACCCGGAGGCCGCTTCACCACGCATGTGTTTGAACGCATGCAGGTTGGCGACACGCTCGACTTCGAAGGTCCGCTCGGGCGCTTCACCCTGCATGCCGGCACGCGACCGATGCTGATGGTGGCCGGTGCCACCGGCTTTGCGCCGATCAAGAGCATTCTCGAGGATGCCTTCCATCGTGGCGTGCAACGACCCATGGAGTTGTACTGGGGCGTGAGCAATGTCGATGATCTGTACATGCTCGACCTGGCCGAGGGCTGGGCGCGCGAGCATGCCAATTTCCGCATCGTGCCGGTGCTTTCGGAGCCGCCGGAATCCGCAGCCTGGCAAGGCCGCACCGGCTTGGTCCACCAGGCCATGCTGGAAGACCACGCCGACCTGCGCGGTTACGAGGCCTACGTGTGCGGATCGGTGAAGATGGTCGAGAGCGCCGTGCCCGACTTCATTGCACGTGGACTGGCCGAAGACGCTTGCTACTCCGATGCCTTCAATCCGGCACGTCCCGGCGAAGCCGCCGACAGTGGGCGCGCCTTCGACTGACCTGCGTCCAGCCATCGCGGCAGATCGTCGCGTGGCGGTGCTTGCCAGGCAACCGGCTTGACGGAGGTCAAGGCAGGCAGGCAACGCGCTGCGCATGATCGCGCGAATGCCGGTCGTGGAGTGGGTCATGCGTGCTGCGGATGGGTGGGTGTCGTCGCGTCGGTTCGGCCCTGTCGCGGGTATCGGCATGCTGGTGATGCTGCTGCACGCAGCGGCGGCCCTTGCCGATCCGGTACCGGCCACCCTGCGCGACTTCCATGTTTCCGGCACCCAGGTCGGTGATGCCAACCCGGCTTCATTTCAATCGCCGCAGGTGTGCTCGGGTTGTCATTCCGGCACCGAAACCAGCGCCGAACCCTTTGCCAGTTGGAAGGGCAGTCTGATGGCCAATGCCGGGCGCGACCCGCTGTTCTTCGCCCAGCTCGCCACCGCCAACCAGGATGTCGCCAACGTTGGCTATTTCTGTCTGCGCTGTCATGTGCCCAACGCGGTGGTCAGCGGCAATGCCCTGGTTGCCGATGGCAGCACCTTGAATGAGCGTGACCAGGATGGTGTGGATTGTCATTTCTGCCATGCGATGGTCAATCCGGACTATCAGGCCGGAGTAAGTCCGCCGCGCGACCTCGAAGTGCTGGGTGCGCTGGAGTCGATCCCCGCGCATACCGGCAATGCCATGTTCGTGCTCGACCCGGACGGTATCCGCCGTGGGCCACGCACCGACGCCGCGCCTTCGCATGAACTGCTGGTATCGCCTTACCACCGCAGCGCGTCGCTGTGCGGCACTTGCCATGATGTCGGCAATGTCGCCGTGTCGCGCCAGGAAGATGGCAGTTACGCCTACAACGCACTGGATACGCCGGTCGAGAATGAAGACCTGGCTACCCACTTCCCGCTGGAACGGACATACACGGAATGGCGCTTGTCTTCGTTTGCCGATGGCGGCGTGGACATGGGCGGACGCTTTGGCGGTGAAGGCGCTGGCGTCGTTTCCTCCTGCCAGGATTGCCACATGCCGGTGCGCGCCGGACTCGCCTGTCGCTTCGGTCCGGAGCGCGAGGACCTGCGCAGCCATGATTTCGCCGGTGCCTCGTCGTGGGTGCTCGACATCATCGGTCGCTACTACGCGGATGATCCGGCAGTCGACCAGGATGCCATCGCCGTCGGCATGGCAGCGGCGAATGACATGCTCGCCCGCGCGGCATCACTGGAACTGCAACAGGATGCAGGCGGCGTGCTGCGCACGCGCGTCATCAACGAGAGCGGACACAAATTGCCGACCGGCCACATCGAAGGCAGGCGCGCCTGGGTCGAAGTGCGCCTGCTGGATGCCGATGGCAACCTGTTGCGTGAATACGGTCACTATGATGCGCCCAGCGCGCATCTCGACGAGGAATCAACAACCGTCTACGAGATGGCGGTTGGCTTGTCGGAAGCTGCCGCCGCAGCCACCGGCAACGAGCCTGGACGCACCACGCACATGGCCCTGGCCGACACCATCGTCAAGGATTCGCGCATTCCACCGCGTGGATTCAGCAACGCGGCGTTTGCCGCGGCCGGCGCGCCGGCGGTGGCACACAGCTACGCGGATGGCGAGTACTGGGACGACAGCCAATTCTGGATTCCGCAAGCGGCCACAAGCGCAGAAGTGCGGGTCTTGTACCAGACCGTGACGCGCCACTACATCGAAGCCCTGCGTGACGGCAACCAGACCAACCACTGGGGCGACACCCTGCACGGGCTGTGGGAGCAGAGCGGTCGCGCCGCGCCGATCACCATGGCCAGTGCCTCGATTGCGCTGGGCAGCTTCGTGCGCGGGGATTTCAACGGCAATGGCGTGCTGGATGAGGATGATGTCGCCAGCTTCCGCGTGTGCCTCAACAACACGGCCAATGCCGAGCAATGCCGGGCGGGTGATTTCAATGGCGACGGTCGCGTGGATTGCACCGATGCCCAGGCTCTGATCGCCGCTTGGCCGGGACCGGCACCCGCGCCGGAGTTCTCTGCATGCCGCGGTGCCGTTGCGGTTTCCATACCCACCCTGCATCCAACCCTGCTCATGCTGCTGGGTCTTCTGCTTGCGGGCATGGCGCTGCGACAGTTGAGCACACGCCACACGCGCCTGACTTGACCGCGGTCAATGCCCTTCACGCCTGGAATGGGGATGATGCGTGGAAATCGCGTCAGGCTGACGCACTCCGGTTTCTCATATCCGAGGATTTTCGACCATGCTGTTCACAACCACGCATCCCATCACGCGCACCATGGCTGCCGACATCGTCGATGCGGTCCACCAGTACGATCCCGAGGCGATCGTGCGTGCCGAGTTCGCCGGACAGAACGTGCTGATTGATGGCGACATCACCGTAGCCCAGGCGCGCGCGGCGCTGGTCCAGGCCCAGTGCGGCCCGGTCGAGTTGAAGGACGCCGGTGTGCCGCTCCACATCCAGGGCGGCAACACCTGTTGCGGCCAATGCTCCTGATCGGAGGTCGTTGACTTTCCACCCGGCAGTTGCGATTGCCGGGTGGACTGGTGAAGGTTCATTGCAATTCAGTTTGAAACCGTGATCCCCAGTTGCCGCACCCGCTCGGCGAGATATTCGAAGTACAGATCGATGTAGCTGATGCCGTTCTCGTGGTCGATCAGGTACGGATTCATCAGGGTGTGGCGCAGGATCACCAGGCGGTCATCGCCGTTGCCGAGGCCATCGAGGGTTGCCGCGTCCAGGCCAAGCTGGCCAAGGATGCGACGCATTTCCGCATCGCCCAGGGCTTCCGGACGCAAGGTGGTCATTGAGCCGAAGAACTGCTTCAGTTGCAGGGGCTGGCGCGGATCGGCGCGCATGTCGTCATGCAGGCGATGCACGAAAGCATTGGCGTTGGCGACACGGGTGTTGCCAGCAGGATTCAGGGCAAGGCAAACGAGATTGCTGTCCGGCTGGAATGGAACCAGGGCGCTGACGTAGCCGCGCATATCAATGGCAAAGCGGTTGGCCCGTGCATGGAATGCTTCGGCGGCAAGGATGGTCTGTCGGGTCAGTCGACCGAAATGCAGGTGATCCAGGGGCAATACGCGGTGGGTGACATACACCGCCGCCGCATTGGCACCGGATTTTGAGCCTTCCGGAATGAATTGGCCCAGGCCGCGATAGCGCTCGTGGTAACCCGTTGCCGAGTCGCCGCCAAAAACATAGTCCGCTTCTTCCGAAAGCAGCGCGGTCACGCGATGATCGCGACAGACAAACGCGCCGGTTCCGAAGGGCAGGTAACCGAGCTTGTGCGGATCTATGGTGATCGAATCGGTATCGGCCAGTGCCGCGATGGCTGCATGCACCTCTGGCGCCGGGAATGCGTGGTAGCCCTTGGCAACTTCATCGCGGCTGCGCAGACTGCCATCTTCGTTGCGGAACACGGTGGCAAGGTAGCCACCCCACGCCGCATCCACGTGCACGCTGTGGCCAAGGCCCAGGGCAGCCGCTCGTTCACGTGCCGCCACGATGCCGTCAACCGGATCAAAGGTTCCGTATTCCGTGGTGCCCAGCACGGCCACCGACATCAACACCGGTTGGCGCTCACGGCGGCATTTGTCGAGGGTGGATTCCAATGCGTCGGTATCCAGGCGCATGCCCTGCTCGGGCAGCAACTGCAGTTGGCTGCGGCCAAGGCCAAGCAGTTTCAGGCCCTTGCGCCACGAGTAATGCGCGGTGACGGGAGCAAGCACGTGCGGTACCCGCAATTGTGCATGGCGACTGAAGAATTCGAGCATACCCAAGTGTTCGAGCCGCTCCTGCTGTACGCGCTGGTGCCAGATCTTGCGATCGCGATGTGGCTGCACGGCCAGCCACATCAACCACGCATCGAGCAGTTGCGTCGCCATGCGCGGATGCAGGTTGAATGCGTTCCAGTCGTCTTCCGGCAGATCGAGGTCGGGAACCCCGGCGCTGCGCAGGGCAACCGGAAACGCCTTCAAGGCGAGCGCCACCCGCAAGGCCTGGTAGTTGGCCAGGGTGCCGCCGGAAGTGAGGTGGCCGAACGCGCAATCTGCCCGCAGGGGATCGTGCACATAACCGACCATGCGCGCCAGTTGCAAGCCGACCTGAACTTCCATGTCCACGGTGACCGGCGCCGCATCTTCGCAGACATTGTTCGGGTTGTAGGGCAGGGTGAGGATCTGCGCAATCAGCCCGGGCATGAGCAGGTCGGAAACCATGTGCCCCATGTAGCGCGGACTGTGGAATGGCACCGACTTCTTCAGCGATGCCGACAACTGGTGCAGCTCGCGGCGCATGCGTGATTCGAATGCGAGGTAATCCGGATGGCGCGAGGCCTCGGTGGAAATGGTGGGCGGATCCTCGGGATGGAAATTGCGCCGCCAGTAGACGTGATCACGCAGGAATTCGACGACGAGCTTCTCAAGCAGGTTGTTGTTCTCGCCGTAGGGCCCGAGGAAGCAGGCATCGATGCGCTGTCGGGTCATCGGCGATTCGGCGGGCATGAGCGCGTCACGGGTCATCGGGTTCAAGGCTGGAGTCCTGTGGCCCGGTTTGCGCAGGCAGGAATCCGGGAATGCCGGCAAGTATTGCGGGCAGGGCTGCGCGCAGCATTGATCTGGATCAGGATTGCGTGGAGGCTGACCAGCAGCAATCCACGGCGCATGCAGCACGGGCGGCCGCTGAACCGGAGCCGGCCTGCACCTCAGTCGATCTTGATCGGTTCGCCCTTGCCGGGGAGCTGGCAGTTGAAGCCGCGGTTGCGGAGTACTTCCTGCAAGCAGGTCATGCCGCGCTCATACTCGCCATGCACGAGCAACACCTTGCGTCGCGGCGCGCTGCCCAGCCAGTCGATCAGGTTGGGCTGATCCGCATGCGCGGAGAAGCCGTTGATCGTCCAGATGCGCGCGCGAACGGCGATTTCCCGATGGAAGATGGATACGCTTTTCGCCCCATCGATGATGCTGCGCGCAAGAGTGCCTTCAGCAGCGTAACCGACGAAGACAATGCTGCTGCGTTCACGCCAGAGATTGTGCTTGAGGTGGTGGCGCACGCGTCCGCCATTGCACATGCCCGAGCCAGCCAGGATCACCGCCCCGCTCTCGATGGCGTTGATCGCCATCGACTCGCCGGTTTCGCGGGTAAAGTGCAGGCCCGGCATGCCGAACGGATCGCCATGCTCGAGTTCCTTGAGGAAACCGGTGTCGTAGCACTCGGGATGGCGACGGAAGATTTCCGTGGCGGAGATCGCCATCGGTGAATCGAGGAACACGCGAATGCGACTGGGCACCAGCCCGTTGCGGATGCCCTGGTGCAGGTAGTAGAGAAGTTCCTGGGTGCGTTCAAGCGCAAACGTGGGAATGACCACATTGCCTTGTCGCTGGGCGGTTTCGCGGATTGCCTGGTACAACTCGTCCACCGAATCCGGGACGGATCGGTGCGGACGGTCGCCATAGGTGCTTTCCATGACCACGTAGTCGGCAGGCGGCGCGGGCATCGGATCGCGCACGATGGGCCGGCCTGCGTTGCCGAGGTCTCCGGAGAACAGCATGCGTCGCTGGATCTGGCCGTCATCAAGTTCGAGGAGGACGGAGGCGGAACCGAGGATATGCCCGGCATCGAGGAAACGGGCGCGCACCCCGGCAGTAACCTCGAGGGTGTCGCCGTATGCGGTATCCGCGGCAAAGTAGTCCAGCGCATGCAATGCATCGTCAATCGTGTAGAGCGGCTCCTCGATGGCTTCGCCATTGCGTGCGCGCGTGGCAGAGCGTCGCGCATCTTCCTCCTGCAGGCTGGCGGCATCGAGCATGACCAGGCGCGCCAGTTCGCGCGTGGCTGAAGTGCAATGAATGCGTCCACGGAAGCCCTGCTTGACCAGCAAGGGGATGCGCCCGCAGTGATCGAGATGGGCGTGGGTCAGCAGCAGCGCGTCAATCGAGGCGGGATCAAACCCGAAAGGCTCTGCATTGGCCTGCTCCTCCTCACGGTTGCCCTGAAACAGGCCGCAATCAATCAGTACACGACGCTCGTTGCAGGTGACCAGGTGACAGGATCCAGTCACCTGTTTGGCGCCACCGTGGCATGCATAGATGATCATGGCTTTCCTCCTTGCGCCAATGATGCACCTGTGCGCCGGCCAACATGAAGCACGAGGCGCAGCGCTTCGAGCCAGAAGAACGTTGCAAGCAGCAGCATTGCAGACACGCCGAGGCTGATCGGGTTCGGCACGGCCAGGCCCATGATATCGCGCAGGTAGGGCGTGCCCATGGCGAGCACCAGCACGAGCACGACACCGGCGAGCATGGGCCACAACCAGCGATTGCGCATGCCGCTGCCGGAGATCAGCGGGGCATCGGGATGGCGGTTGCCGAGAACCAGCGCAAACAAGCCAAGCACCAGGGCGATGAAAATTGCCGTGCGGCTGTGCGCAGGATCGATGCCAAGGCCAAGCATGCTGCCGTAGCCAAGCAGCAGGATGATCGACGCTCCAAGTCCCTGGATTGCCGCAGGGACGATGTTGCCGATCGCAAACGGAGACGCCTCAACTGCGCGTGGTGGACGACGCATGATGTCATCCGCTTCAGGCTCGGCTTCGAAGACGATCGAGCAGGCCGGATCAATCAGCAGTTCGAGCAGGACAATCAACACGGGTGTCAACATGGCCGGCCAATGCAGCAGGGAAGGGATCAGGGTGAGCGCAATGATGGGCATGTGCACGGCCGTCACGAAACGCGTGGCCTTGGTGATGTTGTCGTAGATGCGTCGCCCCTGGCGGATGGCGGCGACGATGCTGCTGAAGCTGTCATCAAGCAGGACCAGTGACGCCGATTCGCGGGCCACGTCGGTACCGCGCTTGCCCATGGCGATGCCGACATCGGCGGCTTTCAATGCCGGCGCATCGTTGACGCCATCTCCGGTCATGGCGACCACCTCGCCGTGCCGGCGAAGCAGGTGCACCAGGCGCAGTTTCTGTACCGGTTGCAGGCGCGCGCAGACATCCACCTGGCGCAGGCGCTCGGCCAGCGCCTCATCGTCCAGCGTGTCAATCTGCGCGCCACTGATGACATCGGGGCGCTCGCTCAGCCCCACATCACGCGCAATGGCCAATGCCGTGGCAGGGTGATCGCCGGTGAGCATGATGATGCGCACGCCGGCGGCGCGGCATTCGGCAATGGCCGCAGGTACTTCCGCACGGGGTGGATCGACGAATCCAAGCAGGCCAAGAAACTGGAAATCAAAATCATGCTGGCTGCGCGGTGGTGATTCGCCCTGCCAACGACCGCGGGCCACGCCGAGTACGCGCAGGCCGCGCGCCGCCATGGCCCCGGCCTGATCGAGGATTCCGCGTGCGCGCGTGCTGTCGAGGTGGCAAAGATCGACCACGGCCTCGGGTGCTCCCTTGGTGGCGAGCATGTGCCGGGTGCTTGAACCCGCCGGAAACACGCGAGTCATGGCCAGGATGTCGGGCGACAATCCGTATTCGAATTCGGGCGACCATTCGGCGTGCACATGTTCGGTGCCGGTCAGCCAATGCAGTCCGAATTGCTGGATTGCCTTCTCCATCGGATCAAACGGGTCGGCCGGCGTTGCCAACATGGCGAACTCGACCAGTTCGTGGAATGGTTCTTCCAGGGTCGTGGCACCGGCGTGGACGAAGTTCGCATCCTGCAGTTGCAGCTCCGCCACCTGCATGCGGTTCTCGGTGAGGGTGCCGGTCTTGTCCACCGCGAGCACGGTGATGGCACCCAGCGCCTCGACGGCGGGTATCCGGCGCGTCAATACCTTGCGCTGCGAGATTCGCCAGGCGCCAAGGGCAAGAAACACGGTCAGGATGACCGGAATCTCCTCCGGGAGAATGGCCATGATCAGGGCAATGCTGGCGAGCAGGCTTTCCAGCATGCCCTGTCCGTTCCACAACCAGTTGATGAGGAAGTAGAGGGCGGCGAGTGAGAGGCCGCCAAGCGCCAGCCAATGCACCAGGCGCCGGGATGCCATTTGCAGGGCCGATGGCGGCTCGCGGGTTGCCGCCAGCGCCTCGCCAATCTGCCCCACCGCCGTTGCGCCTGCGATGCCGGTCACTTCAGCCAGGCCCACACCGCGCGTGACCAGGGTTCCGGCAAACAGGGATGCGGATTGTCCGCCCGGCAGTTTGGCGACCGGCACCGCCTCGCCGGTCAACAGGGATTCGTTGGCATCGAGCTGGCCATCGACGAGCAGCGCATCGGCAGCGATGCGATCACCCTCGTGCAGAACGAGCAGGTCGCCGACCACGACATCACGTCCGGCAATGCGAACCTCCTCGCCATCGCGCACGACCAGCGCACGCGGCGCGGACAGGTCGCGCAGGGATTCCAGTGCGCGCTGGGTCTTGCGCTCCTGGGCAAGGGTGATGCCGATGACGGCAAACACGCAGGCCAGCAGGAAAATCGCCTCGGCCGTGTCACCCAGCGCCAGGTAGAGCGCGCCCGCCACCAGCAGCATGAGGAACATCGGTTCCACAAGAATGCCCAGAAGGATGTGCAAGAACGATGTCGGAATGTTCCCAGGCAGCAGATTTGGACCGTTGGCCTGCAACCGGCGGACAGCTTCGGCGGAATCGAGGCCGCGCAGGTTTCGTGCCGAGGGTGGTCGTGTCAGGTTCATGTGCATCTGCTCCGGAAACCCGTTCAGGGCCATCCAGCCAGTTGCCTGATCAAACCTTCAAATGACCAGGCAATACGGCGAACACCCGCGACATAGACTCGCACGGCGGGGCTGGTTCGGGATTGACCTGCATCAGTCCACATTGCGCGGCAAGCAGGCGAAGCCATGCGCTGACAGTGCACAATCGGGGTTTGTGCAGCGATTGGAGGCGGGCAATGGGCTTGGGCATGCGGGCGATTCTTTGGGTTGTGGCTTGTGTGTTGGCGACAGGTGCCGCAGCGGCACCGGCGGCGAATGGCGAGCCGAAGTCGCCGGGCGATATTGCCGGTGCAACACGCGGCATGACCCACAGCGAAGGACTGATCGACCTCTGGCGCGATGAGGCCGGCGGGCGCGTGCTGCTCGGCCTGCGCGAATTCGGCCAACCGCTGCTGATGATGAGCTCGCTGCCCTGGGGGCTGGGCTCCAACGATGTCGGGCTGGATCGTGGCCAGAGCAGCGAGTCGCACCTGGTTGAATGGCGACGCGTGGGTGGGCGCGTTCTGCTGGTCGAGGACAACACGAAGTTCCGCGCGGTTTCCACCAACCCGGATGAGGCTTTGAGTGCGCGTCAGGCATTTGCAGAGTCGGTGTTGTGGGCGGCCGACATCGTGGCAGAGCGCAAGGGTGCCGATGCCCTGGTCGTCATCGACGCCAGTTCGCTGCTGGTCTCCGATCGCCATGGCATTGCGCAGCGGCTGGCTGGCAGCGGGCAGGGCAAGTACGAGATCGACGACAAGCGCAGCGCGGCGCTTCCGGCGCAAGCGCGGACTTTCCCCGACAACACCGAACTGGAAGCCATGCTGACCTTTCGCGGCTCTGGCGAAGGCAAGTTCGTCAAGGACGTGGCGATGGATGCGCAGAGCCTGAGCGTGCGCCAGCACTTGAGTTTCGTGCGCCTGCCCGGGCCCGGCTACACGCCGCGTGCCTATCACCCGGCGTCCGGTGGCTTTAGCGTGGGCTGGTACGACTACGCGCAACCGCTGGCATCGAGCATCGATCGCCGCGTGCAGGCGCGCTTTCGTCTGGAGAAAGTGGATGCCACAGGCCGAGTGAAGAAACCGATCGTGTTTTACCTGGATCGCGGCACGCCCGAACCGGTGCGCTCCGCGCTTCTGGAAGGCGCGAACTGGTGGAAGTCGGCCTTCGAAAAGGCGGGATTCAAGGATGCCTATCGCGTCGAGTTGTTGCCTGAAGGCGTCGATCCGATGGACGTACGCTACAGCCTGATCACCTGGGCGCATCGGCACACACGCGGCTGGTCGTATGGCCAGCCCATCGTCGATCCGCGCAGCGGCGAAATCATCCGTGGCAATGTCACCCTGGGTTCGCAGCGCGTGCGTCAGGACATCCTGATTGCCGAAAGCCTGCTGGCTCCGTATGACAAGGACAATGTGGCAGCGCTGAAGAACGAGGCCGAACAGATGGCACTGGCGCGCCTGCGCCAGCTCGCCGCGCACGAGGTCGGCCATGCACTCGGGTTTGCGCACAATTTTGCCGCCAGCCGTCAGGGCAATGGTTCGGTGATGGACTACCCGCATCCGCTGATCCGGCTCGGCGCGGATGGCCGCTTGTCGCTGGAGAATGCCTATGGCGTCGGCGTCGGTGCCTGGGATGACTTCGTGGTGGCGCATGCCTATCGCCAGTTCCCGGCGCAGGAAGAATCCTCTGCCCTGGCAGAACTGCGTGCCGGGATTGCCGAGGCCGGGTTCCTCTATGTCAGCGACCAGGATGCACGCGGCCCGGGGGATGCCGAGCCCGATGCGCTGCTCTGGGATACCGGTACCGACACCCTGCAAACCTTTGATGCCCTGCTCGAAGCGCGGCGCAATGCGCTGGCAAATTTCTCCCTCGGCGTGCTGCCGCCGGACCGCCAGATCGGCGAGCTGGAAGCGCGACTGGTGCCGGTGTACCTGCTGCATCGCTACCAGACCGAAGCCGTTGCGCGCCTGCTGGCCGGCGCGAGTTATGCCTATTCCCAGGGTGCCGACAACAAAGCGGGTGTCCGCGTTGTTCCGGCCGAACGCCAGCGCGCCGCGTTGCAACGGCTGGTGGCCACCCTGGGTGCCCGCGAGCTGGGCTTGCCGGATGCCGTGCTTGATCGCATGACGCCCGCTTCGGCGGATTTCGCACGCAATCGCGAGTACTTCTCCGGCAAGAACGGGCCGCTGTTTGATCCGCTGGCGGCGGTAGAGGCCGCAGCAGCGCAGACCACGCAGTTCCTGTTTGCGCCAGAGCGGCTCAACCGCCTGTACTGGCAGCATGCGCGTGATGAGAATTTCCCTGGGGTCGGCGAGGTTCTCGACGCCATCTTTGCGGGTACCTGGCAACACGTTCCGCGCACCAGCGACACGCCTGCCGCCGAAGCCGTGCAGGGTGCCGCAAACCGGGTCGTGCTGGATTCCCTGTTGCACGCGCTCGATGACGGCAAGCTGCATGCACAGGCGGATGCGCTGGTGCGCGAACGCCTGCGCGCTTGGCAGGCCTGGATGTCGCGGTCACGCGGCACCCAGGCAGTCGTTGCCAACCGGGTTGCGGCAGCCGACCTGATTCGCCGCTATCTGGCGGATCCGTCCTCGGTCAAGCTGCGGCCCTTGCCGGAGATTCCACCGGGCGCGCCGATCTGAAATTTTCCCCATGTCGATCGTACTTACCGAATTCGCACGCGCACGCCTGTTTCCATCGGTGCCGCGCGGCAACTCCATTCGCGACTGCACGCCGGAACAGTTCGAGCGGCACCTCAATGATGAGCTGCCGTTTCGCGTGTTGCCGGGCTACGCGCCGTTCTGCGCGTTGCATGTGCACCGCAATTGGACCCCTACGCGCTGCCTCACGGTACCGGTTACCGAGGCCAACCGAAGTCAACTGCGCAGCGCCTATGAGGCGCGCACGCCTGCGGAACTCCCGGTGCTGGTGCGCTGGTTTGAAGGCATCGAAGCGCCCAGGGCCGAATGGCTGATTGCCATTCTCTACAGCCGGGAACAATTGGCCAGGGAAGGCACGCCGATTGAAGCGGACTGGGGTGTGGTCGGTTGCCTGTACACGCTGGAACCGGAGGAAATCCCGATGGCACCGATCACCATGATGCGCAATGCGCTGGGTGTGGAAGAAGGCGGTTCCGGCGTGCCGCTGGACGCTGATGCCTATCGACGCAGCGTTGCGTTTTGGGAGCGCAACGCGAATTGGCGGCCTTGAGCTTGCGCTGCGAATTCGGCGCACTCGTGAATGGATGACTTGCGAAGGCGTGTTGGCAGGTGGATGGCCGCTGACTTGAGAGTGGCCTGATTCTTGCCGTCATCCCGGTATCGCGAAGCGCCATCCGCATGGCGGCATCTTTCAGCATTCACCCGCTGCGCGCCGACACCACCGCGTTCCGCGCCCATGCCCTTCACTGTAAAGGCGGCCTTCGCTGCGAAGCTGATCGATTACGCGCTTGATGCGTGGCGGAGGCACCTCGGGAAAGCGCACGCGCAACATGGCGATCTCGAACTGTTGCGGCAACTCATTCAGCACCGCAATACGGATGCGTGCATCCAGTCCACCATCCACGGCCTGCGGTCGATAGCGGGCCACGGCTTCGGCCACCTGCGGCAGGCGCGGCTGGCGCAGGGCCGCCTGCACAGCGGCAAACCAGCGCTGGGTCCAGACATTGGCCAGTTTGCGATTGCCTGCAAAGATGCATTGCACATTGGGAAACAGGGCCGGCAGTTCACCCAAGACGCGCAGCAGGTGTGCGGCAGGCCAGCGGTTGATCCGCTCCGGATTGCCGAAGTCGGCATATTGTGCCTCGATGACCAGTGCCGCGTTCGGCCACGCGGAAAGCTCGCCAAGCTGCTGGTGCAGTCCCTTGAGCTCGCTGAGGTCACCGAGCAGGTTGTCGAGGGTCTTGCGCTCGGCAATCGCCAATGGGCGTTCGTCGTGCATCAGGGCATAGTCGCCAATTGGCAGATTGCGACGCAGCACGGTTGCGTCAGGGAAACTCCAGGGATAGCGCTCCCTGCTGTCGATCACGATGCGCAGCGGCGCCGCCGCGTAGGTGGACAGTTCGGCACGCTTGCTGGACTTGTGCGCGCGAACCGCTGCTTCGGTACGGAAAAAGACCTGCTCGTAGCTGCCGCCGTCGCGGCGTGGTTTCTCCACGATCAGGAATTCGCAGCGCTTGCGTTGCGGACGATCCAAAACCACCGAAAGCTTGCGGCCGAGGCGGGAAAAATGTGCAACCGGAACGCATTCGACTTCGCTCAGGCCCTCATCGGCCGAAGGCTCGCGTTCACGCAGGCAGAACACCTGGGTGCCTGCCCCGGGCCAGGCGGCTTTGGCGCGCACGGCAAACAGGATGCGACCCTGTTGTTCGAGCACGATGCGAAAAGGGAAGCGTGCATCCAGCGTGTTTTGTACAGTCCAGGTGGCGCTCATCGGATTGGCAAGGTGCTCGGGAGTAGAGGAAGCACGCAAGCGTGCTGGCGTGCGCTGCACGCGAAGGTGACATCGGCGCAGTCGGGTCGAATTGTAGGGGAGGACGCACCGCGCGATTGACGCCAGGCGACATGGGCACCGGGGACAAGCAGCTTGTTGGCCGCATTGCGTTTGCGGCAATGCTGGCCTGGATCCGGGCGCGGTCGCTGGGGAATGGCTGGGGCCATCAGGCGCGTGAGGTCAATCTGACGAGCCAACAGGCTATAGTGGGTGATGGCCGGGTTCTCGCAAACCCGGCGCAGGATTGTTTGTTCAGGAAAGTGTGCCCTGGAGCATTTGCCCGTGCTGATCTACCTGTTTCCCCTGCTCGCCCTGGTGATCGCGCTTGTCGTTTTCCTGCGCCTGAATCGGCGTGCGCGTGGACGCAAGTTCCGTGAGTTTGCCATTGCTGCCGGTCACACCCTGCAACTGGAGTCCTGCGGGGGCATCAAGGCAAGCAGCCTGTACGAATACCTGTATGCCTTGGCGTCGGCCATCCGCACCCAGGCCATGCTGCGGGATCTCAAGCTGCGCCCGGGGGAATTCGAACAGGTGGTGACGGATGCCATCGAGTCGGCCTACCTGCTGCAAAGGGACGAGTCAAAACGGGACGCGGCCAGGGGCGCTCTTTCCCTGTTTGCAAGCTGTCTGGATCCGATCGTGAGCAGGACGCTGACGTCCCGCTTCACCCAGGCCGATGCCGGGGACTTCGTGGGTGCCATCGGCGCGGTGACATTGCTTGAAGGCGTGGGCTGGGATTCGCAATCGAATGCCGATCTGGTGACCTGCGCACTGTCTGAGGCATCGCTGGCCAAGGGCGTGGCCGACTATTGGCGCACGGCAAACCAGGCGAGTCGGGATCAACTGGTGTCGGCATTCGAACGCGTGATCGGCAAGGCACTGGATCCTTCCACCGCCAATTACATCCGGCAGCGCGTGTTCGCAGCGCTTGCTGGCAAAGCCTGAGGGACGACGCCAGACTGCGCACGGCTCG
>SHNG01000107.1 GCA_004295005.1 Gammaproteobacteria bacterium | reverse complement strand
CGCGTCGCTGACCCGGCGCGGGTTTTTTAATGCCATGGATGGCATGTATGCCTGCAACGCAGGAGCAGTTGCAGGCGAATGCATGGATGGCATGTACCACCCTCACCCCGACCCTCTCCCGCCAGCCGGAGAGGGAGACAAATTGTGTGCAGTTGCAGGCGAATGCATGGATGGCATGCACCACCCTCACCCCGACCCTCTCCCGCCAGCAGGAGAGGGAGACAAATTAGGAGCAGTTGCAGGCGAATGCATGGATGGCATGTATGCCTGCATTGCGGAGCATGTGTCCGTCGCCGAAGAAAATTGGCCTGTCAAAATGATTTCGACAAGGCTTGGCCCATTGGACGGCGCAAGGATCGTATCTGTACTCTCGATTGACGCCACGCGCACGCGCGCCTCATTCTGCATGTCGTGCGCAGCAAAGGTTCGCGCAGTAGCTGTTGTCCACAACGAGGTTTGCATTCAATGTCCCGTATCGAAACCCTGGCTGCCCGCGCCGGCAGTCATCCCGACCCGAGCAGTGGCGCGTTGTCGCCACCTTTGCAATTGGCCACGACCTTCGAGCACGGTCCGGCGGCAGAACTGCCGCATGGTTTTCTCTACCAGCGCTACGACAACCCGACGCAACGCGACACCGAGCAGGTGCTGGCTGCGCTGGATGGCGCGGCGCGCGCGTTGTTGTTTCCCACCGGCATGGCCGCTGGCAGCACACTGTTGCAGACCTTGCCGGCAGGCAGTCACGTCCTGCTGTGTGACGACAGTTACTTCTCATTTCGCGTTCTGGCGCGCGAGCAGTTCCCGCGTTGGGGGCTGGAGTACAGCGTGGTCGATTTCACCGACCTCGACGCCGTGCGTGCCGCATTGCGACCCGAAACGGCGCTGCTGTGGGCGGAAACGCCGTCCAATCCACTGCTCAAGGTGGCCGATATCGCCGCGCTGGCGGAGTTGGCCCATGCCAACGGCGCACGGCTGCTGGTCGATGGCACCTTTGCATCGCCGGTGTTGCAGCAGCCCTTGGCGTTGGGTGCGGATGTCGTCCTCCATTCGGCCACCAAATACCTGGGCGGACACGGCGATGTGATGGGAGGCGTGCTCAATTTCGCACGCGACGATGCGCATGCGGCCGCCTGTCATGGGCTGCGCCTGCTTGCGGGTGCAACCGCTTCGCCGTTTGCTGCCTGGATTATCCTGCGTGGCGTGCGCACGCTGCCGGCGCGCATGGCCTGGCATTGCCGCAATGCGCAGGCAGTAGCGCAATTCCTGGTTGGTCATGCACGGGTCGCCAAGGTGCATTTCCCGGGCCTGGCGCAGCATCCTCAGCACGCGGTCGCCGCACGCCAGATGAGCGACTTCGGCGGCATGCTTTCGTTCGAAGTCGCAGGTGGTCGCAGCGCGGCTCTGGCGGTGGCGGCGCGTATGCGCTTGTTCACCAATGCGACTTCGCTGGGTTCGACCGAGTCATTGGTTGAACACCGTGCCTCGGTCGAAGGCGCCACCTCGACCACGCCCGAGGGATTGCTGCGTCTGTCGGTGGGCCTGGAGCATCCGGACGATCTGCTCGCCGATCTGGACCAGGCGCTTGCCGTGACCTGAACAGGAAATGCGCAAATCCCGAGAGCAAATGCCCTCGGGGATCGCTCATGCGTCCGCTTTGATTACTCAGGCGGGAAACCCGGCGTGGATTCCCCCCGGGATGGCTGGGGAGAAACACCCAGTAGCCTCCTGGGCCGGGCAGGAAGCGCGACACTGGTTGCCGAAGGTCTCACGTGCAGACGATGCATGCCTTGGCGCCAACGCCGGCACATGCCGTCTGCACACAGGGACTTCACGCATTCCTGAAGCAGGTCCGTCACCATGTCCATTCTCACTATGCCCCTCCGTTGCCCGCGCGCCCCGTCGCGCCGTTGCGCAAGTGCCCATCGCTTGTTGTTGCTGGCGGCCATCTTCACGGTGGTCGCATCTCCCGCCATCGCCCAATGGACCGTTGAAAGTCCGCTGCCCACTCACCTGCAGGTGCGCGGTGTGGCATCGCCCGCACCGGGTCGCATCTTCATGGCCACGGAAGACAATTCCTTCGACGATGGTGGCGCGCTGTTCGAGTCCAATGACGGCGGCGCGAGCTGGGTACAGCGCGACATTCCGCTGGACCTCAACAACGCACTTAATGGCATCACCTTCTTCGACAGCCAGCGCGGCTGGGCCTGGGGCAATGTCAACTACCGGACTCTGGATGGAGGCACAACCTGGGAGCAGATGCCTTTGCTGGGCTCGGCGTACTTCATGGAATTCTCCACTCCCGACTTCGGTGTCACCACCGGAAATTTCGGTGCCTATGTGAGTCGCGATGGTGGCGTTACCTGGACCCCGTCTCCTGATGGAATGCGTGCATTCGCATTTGCCGATGCGCAGACCGGCCTGGGCGTTTCCGAAACAGGCGTGTTCCGCACCGAGGATGGTGGCGCCACATTCGCCCTGGTCCGTTCTGGCGATGCCAAGGCCGTAGCCTTCCTTTCACCATCGGTGGCCGTTGCGATCATCGATGGCGAGTTCGTCCGCTCGCTTGATGCGGGTCTGACCTGGACTTCCGGAAGCAGCGCGATGGGGCGCAATCACTTGCTCAAGGTTTCCACCAATGTGCTGTTGGCGTGGGGCCGAAGCGGCGCATTGCCCGACTACGATGACCGCATCCTGCGCTCTGCTGACGGCGGCCAGAGCTGGACCGATCTTGGCGAGGTGATTCCCGGCGGCGCCTACGCAGCCGAATTCACCTTCACCGTGGTTTCGACAACGACGCTCTCGGCCTCGGATGGGGCAGGCAACCTGTATCAGTCCACCGATGCCGGCCTGACTTGGGCGATGACTCACGCGACACCGGGTCCGACCCAGAACTTCTTCAGCAACGGCCCGGCGGATTTCGTTGACTCCCAAACCGGCTTCATCGGCTTTGGCGGCGGATACTTGTTGCGCACCACGAATGGCGGAGCAAGCTGGACCCAGATTTCCAGCGGATCCGCCATCGACGTTCTCGACATGGACCGATTCGACAATGGTGATCTCATCGCCGTGGGCAATTCCGGTCAGGTGCTGAGCCGCGAAGCGGGCGCGCCGACCTGGAAGATCCTCGGCACCCTGGGAGAGGCTACGCTCGAAGCCGTGCAGGTCATCGGTCCGCAGGAGGTGGTGGCGGTCGGCAGGACGGGAACCCTCTACCGCAGCGCGGATGCCGGCGAGACCTGGCAGGCCGCATCGGCAACGCCGCCAGGGCTGACTGCGTTCGATCTGCATTTTGAAAGCCTGTCGAACGGCTGGGTGATTGGCCAGGGCTTTGACGGCGCGGCCCTTTTCCGCACGCAGGATGGCGGTGCAAGCTGGATTCCAGTCACGGACTTCCAGGGTACCTATGTGGCGGTGGATTTTGCCGACGCCAGCGGCTGGGCCGCTTCCTACAATGGAACCGTGTATCGCACGACCGATGCGGGCAATTCCTGGTCGGAAATCCAGATCCCGGGAAGTGCACTGTCCGTGCGCGACCTCGATTTCTGGGATGCCAGCATTGGCTATGTGGTGGGCGCATCGGGTTTTGCCGCACGCAGCAGTGATGGTGGGCAAAACTGGCAGACCCTCACCCTGCCTGCCGGTGCCGGTGACGTAACCGACATCGCCCTGGTCGGTGCGAACGAGCTTTGGGTATCGATGGCGGCAGGAAAGCTGCTGTATTCCGCGAACGCAGGACAGAACTGGGCCGTCGTGGATTCCGGTGGAATCCAATTCGGCGTATTTGCCAGCCTGGCGGTTTCCCCTGACGGTGATGCCTGGATCGGTGGATCCAATGGCGCCATTCATCGCTTTGACGGTCCGCCGGGTGCGCCACTCAACAATCCGCCGTTGGCGAGCTTTGACTTCGCCACCACCGGATTGTCGGTGCTGCTCACCGACTCCAGCACGGACATCGATGGCACGATCACGAACTGGCTTTGGGATTTTGGTGATGGATCCACTTCGACAGAACAAAACCCAACCCATGTGTTTGCGGTGGCCGGCACCTACCATGTCAATCTGACAGTGACCGATGACGATGGCGACACGGACAGCGCCTTGCGTTTCATCGTCGTGCAGCCGGGA
The DNA here is from genome assembly GCA_004295005.1 of Gammaproteobacteria bacterium. GTDB lineage: Bacteria > Pseudomonadota > Gammaproteobacteria > Xanthomonadales > Rhodanobacteraceae > Dokdonella. The sequence goes on along the minus strand of SHNG01000107.1, from coordinate 80,683 downwards.
CCGGGGGGAATCTTCGGGGATTTCACCGAGATCACGCCGCTCGACCCGTTGTTCGTTACACCACAGGATGAGGATTTCTACGTCAGCGCGGCCGCACCAGCGGACTACGACTCCGACGGCGATCTCGACATCGCGGTATTCGGCTACTACGTGGTTTACAACGTGAGTGTTGTCGACAGGCTGGTCCTGATGCGCAACGACGGTGCGCTCAGCGCGACGGAGTGGGATTTCACGTACCTCGATGTGCCTCTTGGAAGCATGGTTTCGGGTGACTCCGACCTGGCATGGGGCGATGCCGACGGTGATGGCGATCAGGATCTTGTCATCGGCAGCAACGGTGAAACCGTTTTGTATCGCAACGATGCCGGCACCCTGGTGCCGACCGACACCGTGCTTCCGGGCTATTGGGAAGACAATTCACAGGCCGACTTCGACCTCAATTCGATTTCGTGGGCCGACTACGACAACGACGGCGACCAGGCCCTTCTCGTGCCTTCCGTCTGGGATGAGGAGACCTTTGTCTCGCGCACTGCGCTCCTGCGCAACGATGGCGGCAATGGCTCGGGCGGATGGCTTTTCACGGAAGTGCCGACGGCATTTGGCGAGTCGCGGCACACCCAGACCAGTTGGTCCGATTTCGATGGCGACCAGGATCTCGACGTGCTCATCGTTCACCTCGCGCCTCTGACAGAGACGGGGTTTATCCGTCGATACCGCAACGAGGGAGACGGCAGTTTCACGGGCGAGGACATCCTTGGCTCGCTGTCGATTGAACACGGCGAAGCACAGTGGGGCGACTACGATTCCGATGGCGATCTCGACATTCTTGTTGCCGGCAATGTGCATGAGGTCGACGGCAGTTATGACACTGTTCTGCGCGTGTACCGCAATGACAATGAGAGTTTTGTCCCGGTCAACATCATCGACTGCGCAGCCTGCGAAGGCTGGTTCGATTTCTCCGCGGCAACCTGGGCCGACTACGACTCGGATGGTGACATCGACATCCTGCTGGCCGGCACCTGGAACTCCGGTTCGCAGATCGATGGCCGGGCCAAGGTCTATGACAACGTCGATGGTGTCTTCGTCGATTCCGGCAACCAGTTGCCTGCGCCCCGTGCAATGGGATTCAGCGGCGGCTCTTTCAGTTGGCTCGACATCGATGGTGAAGGTGATCTCGACTATTTCATCGCCGGATCGTACTTTGTCCCGGGCGGCAATGGCCTGATCGAAACGCAGATGCACCTGTATCGGAACACGGCGCCTGCGCAAAACCTGGCACCCACGGCACCGACTGCACTCGTCTCACAAGTTGGGGCAGGTGGTACTGTCGCTTTGGAATGGAATGCGGCGGCCGACGATCTCACTCCGACCGCGGCGCTGACCTATGAGCTGCGTACCTATCGGGACGGCGTTCCGGTCTCCCCGGCGCGGCGCAGCCCGGAGCCCGGCGGCATGCACGGCGCGGGCGGTTGGACCCTGACCGATCTTGCGGATGGCAACTACCTGTGGACGATTCGCGCGGTAGACAGCGCCTACAACGGTGGTCCCGCCGCGACGGGTGCGTTTCGTGTCGGACCACCCTTGCCGGATCTGATCTATGCGAATGGCTTCGAGACACCCTGACACGGTTGCGCGAGAGTTGCGTGCCTGAAACCGGGTCGCCGATGCGCCCAACAAAAAGCCCCGGATGTTTCCATCCGGGGCTCGAAGATCAATCCGGTGCGAAGATCAGGCGACCTGAACTTCGTCAGCCTGCATTCCCTTCTGGCCCTGCACGGCGACGAACGTCACGCGCTGGCCTTCCTGGAGGGACTTGAAGCCGCTGCCCTGGATCGAGCGGAAATGCACGAACAGGTCAGGGCCGCTTTCCGGGGTGATGAAGCCGAAGCCTTTGGCATCGTTGAACCACTTGACGGTACCGGTCTGGCGATTGGACATTTTTTGAAACTCCCAACAACTCAATAGAAATGGAATTCACGCTTCCGGGAACCCCCGGAGGCGAGACTGAGGTTGCTAGGAAGTACGCAATCGGTACGATGGAATCGTCAAAGTCGACCACATCGGGCCACGATTAACAGTGACCCTGGCAAACACAGTGCGCGCACTGTACAGAGGATTGCGCGACAAAGCGACAAATTGTTGAAAAAAGGTTGGCAAGGGGTGGCAATCACTCTTTCATCCGCAAGGCGGATCCCTGTTTTCGAACAAACCCTTTAATTTCAAGGTCTTGGCAATAGATTTCGCTTGAATTGCGCCGTCTGGCGGCACGCAGGGCAGGTTGGGGAAACACTGATTTTGCTCGTCATCCCGGAATCGCGAAGCGATATCCGGGATCCAGTGCCTTTACATTTCAACGAGTTGTGAAAAAGTCACTGGGTTGACTCGCCGCTCCTGCGGCTTGCCCGTTGGGTCATCGGCTGCGCCGATGTTCGCTTCGGCATCCTGCCTGCGCAGTCCGCCTTCGCGGGAACGACGAAGATTGGGACTAATCAGGGTTTCCTTAGAGCTTACGCAGGCGCTCGCGAAACGGCTCGAAATCCGCCCCGATTGGTTCTGCCTTGCTGGGGCGATCCAGCAGAGCTGCCAACGCTGCGGGCACCTCCACGGAGTGTCCGACCAGCGGCTCCACGACCTGCTCGAACTTGGCCGGGTGCGCGGTGGCGACCACGGCCCAGTGCCGGGAATCCCCACGATCGCGGATGCGCTCGAGAACGCGAACCGCACAGGCCGTGTGTGGACAAAACATGCGTCCATACCTGGCCTCGCCATTTGCGATCACCTCGCGGATGCTGGCGTCCTCGACCGCTTCGGCGATGAACCCGCCTCGCAACGCCTGCTCGTCCGGATACAGCCAGCGCAGGCGTTCGAAGTTGCTGGGTGCGCCGACATCCATGGCATTGGCCAGGGTCGCAAGGCTCGCCGTTGGCTGATATGCGGAGCCGGAGAAGTAATCCGGCAGCACGCGATTGGCATTGGTTGCCAGTGCGATGTCGCCGATGGGCAGGCCACAGCGTCGCGCGAGGATCGCCGCCAATGCATTGCCCAGGTTCCCGGTGGGGATGACGAAGTTGAGTTTGCCGCCACGGGATCGCCAATGGCTGATTGATGCGTACGCGTAGTAGGACATCTGCGGCAACAGGCGACCGAGGCTGATGCTGTTGGCCGAGCTCAGGCTCAGGCGTGAGTGCAGATGCGGATCGCCGAAGGCCTGCTTGGCCAGGCGCTGGCAGTCATCGAAGTTGCCGGCCACGCGCAGGGTCAGGATGTTGTCGCCGAAACATCCTAGCTGGTGCGCCTGTCGCGGCGAGACGCGACCGTCCGGATACAGCACGACCACGCGAAGATTGCGCTTGCGATGGAAGGCCTGGGCGACCGCCGCGCCGGTATCCCCGGATGTGGCAACGAGAATGGTCAGTGGTGCCTGATCGGGTGGGTGTAGACGTTGCAGGCAGGCGGCGAGGAATCGCGCTCCGAAATCCTTGAACGCCGCGGTCGGTCCATGGAACAACTCGAGCATCCAGGTGTGCTCGGGTTTGAGCGCGGTCAGTGGCGCAGGGATGTCCAGCGCTTCATCGCAAATGGCGTCGAGTTGCCCGGAGAGTGCATCGTCTGCGAAGAATGGCCGCAGCAGTCTGCAGGCGACGGCGGCAAGCGTGTGGTCCGCATTGAAATCCGAAGGCTGGAACGAGGGTAGGGTCGAGGGCACAAACAAGCCGCCGTCAGGCGCCAGACCCAGCGCCAGCGCCTGGCTCAGACCGATGCAATGGTCGAGGTTGCGGGTGCTTGCAAAGTTCATCGGATGAGCGCCGCGGCAGGTCCGTTGATGGGAGAAATCCATGCCTGACTTGGCAGGCCCGCGTTGCGGAATGCCGCCTGCATGCCCGGCGCGGCGGCCTCGGCATCCGTGCGATTTTCGAACCAGGCAAACACGCTGGGGCCGGCGCCGGAAATGGATGCGCCCATCGCGTTGCAGTCGAGAGCGGCCTGCTTGACCTGGGCAAACCCTGGGATCAGGGGCGCGCGTCGTGGTTCCACCAGCCGGTCGGCGAGTCCGGCGCGAACCAGATCCGCATCGCCGCGCTGGCAACCGGTCAGCACCAGGGCGAGGTTGGCGCCCTGTTCGACAAACGCGGACAACGGATAGTCCCCGCGCAAGACTTCGCGCGCACGGCGGGTTTCCAGCACCGCATCCGGGTGCACGACAAGGCTGTGCCAAGCCTCGGGAACGTCGATGTGGACAAGGCGCCCGGGTGTCGCCAGTACCAGTCCGCCCAACAGCATCGGGCCCACGTTGTCGCCGTGGCGACTGCCGCTGGAAACGGCTTCGCCTTCGATGGCAAACGGATAGAGCTCCCCTGCCTGCAAAGGCTCATCAAGCAACGCATTGGCGGCCACCAGAGCAGCAACGCAGGAGGCGGCGGAGCCGCCCATGCCCGAACCCAGGGCAATGCCCTTGTCCAGTTCAATGGCAAATCCGAACGGCAATTCCAATGCTGCGCGCATCGCAATCAGCGCGCGGCCGGCGGTGTTGCGCTCCGCCTGCATGGGCAATGCGGAAACGCAGCCACGAATGGCCTCGATGCGCACCACGGGTTCGGCAATACGCTTGACGGTGGCGCGATCACCCGGGCCGGCAAAGCTTTGTCCAAGAATGTCGAAACCCACCGCAACGTTGCCGATGCTGGCCGGGGCGAAAGCGCAGGCAGAACTCAAAGGCGAGCCCCCAGGGCCGCACCCAGCCGCAGCAAGTCGGCGAAAATTCCGGCCGCGGTCACTTCGCGACCGGCTCCAGGGCCCTGCACGATCATCGGATTGTCGGCATAGCGTTTGGTCGTGAACTGAACCACGTTGTCTGTCAGCCGAAGATTGGCAAAGGCATGGTTGGCAGGCAGCTCGGTGAGGCCGACGCGGGCATTGCCGCTGCTGTCGAGGCGCGCAACATAGCGCAATACACAGCCCTTTGCCTTGGCCGCTGCAAGCTGGCTGGCCAACGCAGCATCAATCGTCTCGAGTGCGGCAATGGCATCATCCTTGTCCAGATTGAGCAGGCTCTGCGGAACCAGCCCGCGTACATCGACATGGCCAAGCTCAAGTGCCTGGCCGGCTTCGCGGGCCAGGATCACCAGCTTGCGCGCGACGTCGATACCCGACAGGTCATCGCGTGGGTCCGGCTCGGTATAGCCCAATGCCAGCGCCTCGCGAACCAGCGCCGAGAACGGCTGGCTGCCGTCGTAGCGGTTGAACAGCCAGGCCAGGGTGCCGGAGAAGATGCCTTCGATCGAAGTCAGTTCATCGCCGGTATCGATCAGATCGCGCAGGGTGGAAATCACCGGCAGGCCCGCACCGACGGTTGCCTCGTAACGCCAGCGCGCACCACTGCTTGCGCGGGCATCGCGAATCGCCTGCCAGCGTGCGATGGGTCCGGAACCGGCTTGCTTGTTCGGCGTGATGACGTGGATACCGGCCGCCAACCAGTTTGCATACTGTTCGGCAACCTCATTGCTGGCGCTGCAATCGATGATGACGGCGTGCGGCAGATGGGCTGCATGCACGTGCCGGGTGAAGCGCTCGAAATCAGCCTGCAGCGAACTGGCCGCCAGTTGACCCGACCAGTCGGCGAGCAGGCTGTCGCCTTCGCCCAGCAGCAGCTTGCGGCTCGATGCGATGGCGCGCACGCGCAGGTCGAGATTGGCTTCGCGACGCAATCGGGGAATCGCCTCCTGCAACTGATCCAGCAGGGTTCGGCCCACATTGCCGGGGCCGATCACGCCCACGGAAATCGTGTGTGCGGACAACCAGAAGCCGGCATGCGCCGCACGCAGGGCGCGCGATGCGTCGGCGCTGGCGAGGGCGACCGAGATATTGCGTTCGGAAGCGCCTTGGGCAATGGCACGCACGTTCACCTGTGCGCGCCCCAGGGTCGCGAACAGTCGCGCCGCCACACCCGGCGCACCGGCCATGCCGTCACCCACGGCAGCCAGCACGCTGATGTCACGGGTCACGCTGATGCCCTGCATCTGCCCGCGATCCAGCTCGCGACCAAACACGGCTGCCAATGCAACTTCCGCGCGTGCGCAATCCTCGGCGCGCACCACCACGCAGATGGAGTGCTCGGACGATCCTTGCGAGATCATCACCACCGACACCTTGGCATCGCGCAAGGCGGCAAACAGGCGTTCGGCCGTGCCGGGCACGCCGATCATGCCGGCGCCTTCCACGTTGATGATGGCCAGGGCGTCGGCAAGGGAGAGTCCACGAACCGGATTCTGGGAAGCGTCGCCGCTCACCGCGATGCGCGTGCCCGCATGCGCGGGATTGAAGGTGTTGCGGATGAAGATCGGCAGGCCCAGTGCCATCGCCGGCAGCATGGTCTGGGGATGGATGACCTTGGCCCCGAAATAGGCCAGCTCGCAGGCTTCCTCGTAGGACAGGGCATTGAGTGAAACCGCTTCGGGCACCAGGCGCGGATCGGCCGACAGCACGCCATCGACATCGGTCCAGATGTGCAACTCGCGCGCATCGAACAGTGCAGCGAAGATGCTGGCGGAAAAATCGCTGCCATTGCGACCGAGCGTGGTGATACGGCCTGAACCATCGCGAGCAATGAAACCCGTGATCACCACCCGCCGTTGCGGATGACTGGCGCGCCAGTCGGCCAGCCGGGCCGCACTCACCGACCAATCCACCGACACGCCAAGATCGCCCTGTCCGACCACCAGCACGTCGCGCGCGTCGAGCAACGCACATTCCTCGCCGAGCGATTCGATGTAGGCGTGCAGCAAGCGCGAGGACCAGACCTCGCCAAAACCCTGGATGGCATCGAGTGCCTCGCCGGCAGGCATGCCGAGCACGGCCAGCGCCTTGAGCATGTCGGCGAAATCGGCGTGGCGTGCCTCCAGCCACACGCGCACGGCACCGGACTTGTCACCGAGCAGGTCGCGGGCAGTTTGCAGGTGGCGTTCACGCAATGCACTCCATTGCGCCTGCCATTGCGGATCGCGTGTCGCTGCCGCGTTGGCCAGGGCGATCAGCGCGTTGGTGACGCCTTGCATGGCGGATACCACGGTGATCTGAACGGCGTCATCACGAGCGAGGAGAATATCGGCGACGCGCCGAAAGCAATCGGCATCGGCCAGCGAAGAACCGCCGAACTTGTGCGCGATCAGCGCCTGTCCGCTTGCCGAATTGGACGGGGCCATGCTCTGACGCGAAGCAGCAAGGGCTGCGGCGAGATTGGCAAACGAAGTCATTGAGCCTCCGGAGTTGGCCCTGCATTCTTCGTGGCTGGGGGAATCACGCATCCCGCAGCTTCGTCGGGCTGCGGGGTCGTGTTGAAGGGAATATCAACTGTGCACGACGGACCGCACCCGATTGGGCGTAGTCATGGTCGTAGTCATCATCATTGTGCACATGCAGCAAGTGGAATCGATCAAGGCCATCGCTGTCAAGCCGAATTTTGACGCAGACCCGGTCAGCGACGCCGGTGCGCGGGCTTGTTGGCCATCAATTGGCGCAGTTCGTCGCGTTCGGGGTCGGCAAGCGTGCCGGCAAGCTGGCGGGCAATAAGATCGTCCAGGCGCTGTTGGGACGTCTGGACGTCCAATTGGGCAATGGCGCCAAGAAACTCGCTGCGACCCGATTCGGTATCGACCAGCAGGTCGGCTCTGGCCAGCTTGTTGAGGGCAGCGGCCTCCTCGCGCCCGGCAAAGTGTTCGAGCAGGCTTCCGGTGCTCAGGGAAGGACGCTCCCGGCACAAGCCGATCAGCTCCACCAGCAGGGCGATGCCAGGCTGGCGCAACTCAGAGAATGTCCAGGGCGGTTGCAACTCACTGGCCAGAGCCGGATTCTGCACAAGCAGGGTGATGGCGCTGCGCACCAGCGAGCGCTGGGCAGGGCGGGGACTCGCACGCTCGGGCGCGGGAGAGCTTTGCGGAATTGCGGATTTGGCACCGCTCAGGCGTTCCAGTTCCGCAAACATGAGGTCGCGGAACGCACCGTCCGGGATTTGCCCAAGCATCGGTCTTGCGCGTTCCGCCAGGCGCGCCTTGCCGTCGATGCTGGCGAGGTTCACATCCTTGCCGGTTTCGGCAAAGAAGAATTCGCTCAAAGGCGTGGCCTGCTTGAGACGCTGCTCGAAGCCTTCGATGCCTTCCTGGCGAATCAGCGTGTCGGGATCCTCGCCGTCGGGGATGAACAGGAACCAGGCCTGACGGCCGTCACGCATGCGCGGCAGCACCGACTCCACCGCACGCCAGGCTGCCTGTTTTCCCGCGCGATCGCCATCAAAGCAGAAATAGACATCGGCCGCATTGCGAAACAGGATTTCCGCATGGTCGCTGGTGGTCGCGGTGCCCAGGGTGGCGACCGCCTGGGTCAGGCCGAATTGATGCAAGGCCACCACGTCCATGTAACCCTCGACCACCAGCAGGCGCGGAATTTTCTGGTGCGTATCGCGAACCTGCCACAGGCCGAACAATTCGCGGCCCTTGTGGAACAGCGGGGTTTCCGGTGAATTCAGATACTTCGGACCTTCGGTCTTGTTGTCTCCCGCCGAGGTGTCGGCGATCAACCTCCCGCCGAAGGCAATGGTGCGCCCGCGCCGATCCAGGATGGGAAACATGATGCGGTTGCGGAAGCGGTCGTACTTGTTGCCGCGATCACCACTGGCCAACATGCCCGCCTTGTCGAGCAGGGTCAGGCGCTGCGTATTGGTACCCAATGCGGACTTCAGCCCATCCCACTGCTCCGGGGCAAAGCCGATATTGAAGCGTTCCAGCATGGCCGGTGAAATCTCCCGGCGCTCGACATAGGCACGCGCGTGGGCGTGCAGGCCAAGCTGCTTGCGATAGAACGCGGCGGCCGAATCCAGCAGGTCGTAGAGGTCACCGGCGTCTTCACGCGGCGCCTGCCGCGCTCCTCCCTCGTACTCGACCTTTACCCCGGCGCGCGCGGCCAGCTCCTCGATGGCGTCGACAAACTCCAGGCGGTCGTAGTCCATCAGGAAACGGATCGCACTGCCGTGCGCTCCGCAACCGAAGCAATGGTAGAACTGCTTGGCCGGGCTGACCGTGAACGAGGCCGAGCGTTCGTCATGGAACGGGCAACGCGCCGACCAATCGCGTCCGGCCTTCTTCAAGGTGACGCGCTCCTGGATCACATCGACAATGTCGATGCGCGCCAGGAGGTCATCAACGAAGCGTTCGGGGATGCGGCCGGCCATTCTGGATCAGGGATTCGGGATTTGGGATTCGGGATTTGTTCAAGACAAGCTCACATCTTGCCGACAAGTTGCGGGAACTTGGGCACGGTACACCGGCTTTTGCGAATCCCCAATGCCGGATCCCGAATCCCGGCCTCTACCCCAACTTCGTCTTGATCAAGCCCGACACCTTGCCCATGTCGGCGCGGCCGCTGACTTGCGGGCGCACCAGACCGACCACCTTGCCCATGTCCTTGGCGCTGCTGGCGCCGGAGGATTTGATGGCGGCATTGATGATGTCGTCGATTTCGGCATCGGACAGGGCAGCGGGCAGGTAAGCTTGAATGACTTCGACCTCGGCGCGTTCCACGGCAGCCAGATCCTCACGATTGGCCGCGCCGTATTGTTCGATGGAGTCGCGGCGCTGCTTGAGCATCTTTTCGAGGATGGCGATGACCTGGGCATCGTCGAGCACGATGCGCTCATCGACTTCGCGCTGCTTGAGTGCGGCCAGAATCAGGCGGATCACGCCCAGGCGTTCCTTTTCGCCGGCCTTCATCGCGGCTTTCATGTCATCGGTGATTTGCTGCTTGAGAGACATCGTGCACCTCGAAATGGAGATCGTTGCGCCACAAACACAAACGGCCGGCGCTGCGTGGGCAGAGCCGGCCGAATGTTTCAGCCCGGATGTTGCCGGCGCGGCGCGGGGCCGATCCGGCGATCAATCGCAGTTGCGTGGCTCGCCAAGGCGGTCACGCATGCGCTTGATCAATACATGCGTTGACGCTTGGTCACGTCGCGACCGACGCGACGCAGGTGGCGCTTGACCGCAGCCGCACGCTTGCGCTTGCGTTCCTGGGTCGGCTTTTCGTAAAACTCGCGCTTGCGCACTTCGGCCAGTACACCGGCCTTTTCGCAGGTGCGCTTGAAACGGCGCAGGGCAAATTCAAAGGGTTCGTTCTCGCGAACTTTGACGCTTGGCATGGATTCTCCGCTGTTACACTCGACACCCGGGCTCTCGGGCGAGCCGCGCATTCTATTTCATGGCTTCAATCAATGCAAAACCGGGTCCGGTGCTGGGCATCGAGACCTCCTGCGATGAAACCGGGGTCGCGGTCTACGACCGTGGGTGGGGCCTGCTGGCGCATGCGCTATACAGCCAGATCAGGCTGCATGCCGACTACGGCGGCGTGGTGCCGGAGCTGGCTTCCCGGGACCATGTGCGCAAGCTGTTGCCGCTGATCCGGCAAACCCTGGCCGAGGCCGGTTTGGGCACCAAGGACCTTGGTGGCGTGGCCTATACCGCTGGCCCCGGCCTGGTCGGTGCCTTGCTGGTGGGAGCGGCTGCGGCCCGCTCGCTGGCCTGGGCGCTGGAGATTCCGGCCATCGCCGTGCATCACATGGAAGGCCATCTGCTGGCCCCGATGCTGGAGCCCGAACCGCTGGAGCCGCCCTTCGTGGCGTTGCTGGTTTCCGGCGGGCATTCCATGTTGATCGATGTCGAAGCCGTCGGTCGCTACCAACTCCTGGGCGATACCCTGGACGACGCGGCCGGCGAAGCCTTCGACAAGACCGCCAAGCTCATGGGCTTGCCCTACCCCGGGGGCCCGGCCCTAGCCAAGCTGGCCGAGACGGCAACGCCCGGACAGCGTCGCTTCAGCCGGCCGATGACCGACCGGCCCGGGCTGGACTTCAGTTTTTCCGGCCTCAAGACCCAGGTACTCCTGGCCTGGCAGGAAAGCGACCAAAGCGACGCCACGCGCGCATCCATAGCGCGGGATTTCGAGGAAGCCATCGTCGATACCCTGGCCATCAAGTGCCGTCGGGCCATGGCTGAGACTGGGCGGCGCACCCTTGTGGTCGCCGGTGGTGTCGGTGCCAATCGGCGCTTGCGCAGCCAATTGGCCGAGGCCGGCGCTGCGGATGGTTTCGTCTCCCGCTTTCCGCGCCTGGAGTTCTGCACTGACAATGGCGCCATGATTGCGTTGGCCGGAGCCATTCGCCTGCACGCCGGCCAGTCCAACGACCCGCAGATCCGGGTTTTCCCGCGCTGGGATCTGCAATCCCTGCCGGCGCTGGCTTGAATCCCTCCATCGAACGAGATCATGGATATCGTTTTCATCGAAGACCTGCGCATCGAAACCGTCATCGGCATCTACGACTGGGAACGCCGCATCCGCCAGACCGTCGCCCTCGACATCGAAATGCGTTTCGACAACACCCGGCCTGCCGCGACCGACCGCATCGAGGACACGCTCGACTACAAGGCTGTGTCCAAGCGCCTGATTGCCTTTGTCGAAGCGTCCGAGTTTCAACTTGTGGAAACCCTGGCGGAACGCTGCGCGGCCATCATCCTCGACGAGTTCGATGTCCGGCATGTGCGTCTGCGCCTGGCCAAGCCGGGTGCGGTGCGCGGCTCGAAATCCGTTGGTGTGCAGATCGAGCGTGAGCGCTCGGCAACCCGCACATGACCCGCGCCTGGCTGAGCCTCGGCTCCAATCTGGAGCCAGTCGCCAACCTCAAATCGGCACTTGCCGAATTGCGCGCCGAGTTCGGCGAACTGGCTGTTTCCACTGCATGGCAAACCGATGCCGTCGGCTTTGAAGGGCCGGCTTTCGTGAATCTGGCCGTTGCCCTGGATACCGACTGGGCGGCAGAACGCCTGGATCGATGGCTGCATGCGCTGGAAGACGCACATGGCCGCCGACGTGACGTACCGCGATTCTCGAGCCGAACCCTGGACATCGACATCGTCTTGTTTGGCGATCAGGTGATCGATGGCCCCGGTCACCTCAAGGTGCCGCGTGATGATCTCAAGCATGCCTTCGTGCTGGGGCCGCTGGCCGAGATCGCCGCCGACGTGAGACCGCCCGGCTGCGCGCAAACCCTGGGCGAGATGTGGCGCGAACACCCTGATCTCGGCATACCGGTCAAGACCATTCGGCTGGATTGACCCTTGGATGCATTGCATGCCTTGGCTCAGTCGGGCTCGGCGCACCTGCAACGGGTGACAATCAACACCAGGCGCGCGGCACTGGCAAAGCTATAATTGGCGTACGTGCACCCCAATGGTTCTCGGATCGAGGGAAAAAACGATGTTTGAAAAATTCTCCCGCAGTTGGTCATTGATCAAGGCGAGCGCATCGGTGTTGCGCTCCGACAAGAAACTGCTGGTGTTTCCATTGCTCTCGGGAATCAGCTGCATGCTGGTTGCTGCAACGTTTTTCATTCCTGCGATCACCGGGGGATTGTTGGGCGGTGCTGATGGTGAGCGCACGGGCATCGGCTTCTACCTGTTCCTGCTCGCGTTCTATGTAGTGCAGTACTTCGTCATCATCTTCTTCAACTCGGCCCTGATTGGAGCGGCCATGATCCGCCTTGACGGGGGTGATCCCACGGTTGCCGATGGCTTCCGCATCGCGATGTCCAAGCTGCCCGCCATTCTCGGCTATGCGGTGATATCGGCAACGGTCGGCGTGGTGCTGCGTGCCGCGCAGGAACGCGCGGGATGGATTGGCCGACTCGTGATCGGATTCATCGGCGTGGCCTGGACAGTGGCCTCGTTCCTGGTGGTGCCGGTGCTGGTGAGCCAGGACATCGGCCCCATCGATGCGGTCAAGCGCAGCGCCGAGCTGCTCAAGAAAACCTGGGGCGAAAACCTGATCGGCAATGGCGGAATTGGCATCGTGTTCGGCTTGTTCACCCTGGTGCTGGCCCTGGTGGGATTCGGCGCAATTTTTCTGGCCATCTCCAGTGAGAACTGGACCTTCCTCTATGTCACGGCGATCCTTCTGGGTGTGGTGTTCCTGCTGCTGGTCCTGGTTCAGGCTGCCTTGCAGGGCGTCTACTCGGCCGCCCTGTACCGATTCGCCAGCGAAGGCGACGCCGGCCAGGGATTCGACAAGGCCGTGATCGCCGACGCGTTCCGGGTGAAGGGCTGAGATTCGGGAATAGAGATTGGGAAATCGGGAAGCGGAGAGCTTTTCTCCCTCTCCCGCTGGCGGGAGAGGTGGTTGAGAATCGAATCCCGAATCCCGCGACATTGCCGCCATTCGCCCTCTCCGGCCAGCCAGAGAAAGACGAGTTCCGCGAAACTCGCGTCCCAAGCCGCGAACGATCACCCCGCCAGCGTTCGCCCACCATCCACGCGGATGATCTGACCGGTAACAAACCGGGCGTCGCGCAGCAGCCATAGAACCGAATCGGCAATCTCCTCGGGGCGGCCTGTGCGCTTGAGTGGCGTGCGTTCGACGATCCTTGCTTGATGAACCGCATCGCTGTCGGTTTCCGGCCACATCACCGCACCGGGCGCAACTCCATTGACGCGCACCTCGGGTCCCAGGTCCAAGGCAAGGGCATGGGTCATTGCCGCTTGCGCCGCCTTGGCCATGCAGTAAACGGAATATCCGGCAAGTGGACGCTCCGCGTAAATGTCGAGCAGATTGACGATGGCTCCGCAGGATTCCTTCAAGTGCGGTGCCGCGGCCTGGGCCAGGAAGAACGGCGCGCGCGCATTGGAAGCAAACAGGCGGTCCCACTGTTCGGAAGCCACTTCGCCAAACGCAGTGGCGAAAAAGTCAGAGGCATTGTTGACCAGGCCATCGAGTCGACCGAAACGCTGCGTCGTGGCCTCGATCAATGACGGTATCTGCGTGAGATCGGACAGATCGGCTTGCAATGCAAGGGTCGAATCTGGACGTTCCCGTTCCAGGTTTGCGATCAGCTGGTCGAGGTCATCGCGTGAGTTGCGGCAGTGCAGTGCCAGGTCATGGCCGGCCGCATGCAGGGTTTGCGCAATCACCGCGCCAATGCGACGTGCTGCCCCGGTGACCAGCACAACCGGTCGCTCCTGTGTCCGTGCCGTCATTGGTGTTCCCCGTGCAGGTCGGTATCCTGCGCAGAGTGCCGCAACTTCGCGCATCGAGCCAGCCGTGAATCCATCCTTGCCCGCCCCCAGCGCCGAAGAACTTGCCCATGGCGAGCAACTAACCCGCCTCTTGCATGCGGATATCGCAAGCTCAGGCCCCATGCCGTTCTCGCGTTTCATGGAGCGCTGCCTGTATGCGCCGGGGCTTGGCTACTACAGCGCGGGACGCACCAAATTCGGCGCCGCCGGGGATTTCGTCACCGCGCCGGAGCTCGGTTCCTTGTTTGCCCAATGCGTGGCAACGGCGCTGATGCCCTGCCTGCGCGAGCTTGGCGACGATGCGGATTTCTGCGAACTGGGCGGCGGCAGCGGCGCGTTTGCCGAAGCCGCCCTGCTGGCCTTTGCCGAAGCCGGCGTGGTGCCGCACCGGTATCGCATTCTCGAACCCAGCGCCGATTTGCGCCAGCGCCAGCGCGAGCGCTTGCAGGCGCAATTGCCAGCCGCGCTGTTTGCGCGCTGCGAATGGCTGGATCGCCCGCCGCAGGAGGATTGGCACGGAGCGCTGTTTGCCAACGAGGTGATTGATGCCTTGCCGGTCACCCGCTTCGTGATGCGTGAGGGCGAGGTATTCGAGGAGCACGTCATCGCGGATGGGGCGGGTGGATTCAGCCTCTGCGACCGTCCTGCCGATGCACTGGTCAGCGGCGCGGTACGCCATGCCGAACGGGATCTCGGCGTCGGGTTTGCCAACGGTTACCGCTCGGAAATCCTGCCGCAATTGCCGTACTGGATGCAGGCCATACTCGGCAGCCTGAAACGTGGCCTGGCCCTGTTCACCGACTATGGCTATCCGCGCGCGGAGTATTACCTGCCGGAGCGTGTCGATGGCACCCTGGTCTGCCACTACCGGCATCGGGCGCATGGCGATCCCTTGCATCTGCCCGGGTTGCAGGACATCACCGCATTCATTGATTTCACGGCGCTGGCCGAAGGCGGAAACCAGGCGGGATTTGCGGTTGCCAGCTATTGCTCGCAAGCGCAGCTCCTGTTTGCAACGGGCATCGCCGATCGATTCGAGCAACTCAGTGCGCAGGTCGACGATCTGGCCTGCTACCGGCTTGCGCAAGAGGTGAAGCGTCTGACTCTTCCCGGCGAGATGGGCGAACGTTTTCAGGCCATGTTGCTGGCGCGCGATGTGCCGCCATCGGCCGTGCCACGCACCTTGGTAGACATCAGTCAGGGACATCGCCTGTGAACAGGCAGGCATTCGCACGCGCAATCCACGCATGCAGCGTTCAGGTGCCGACATGCTGAATTCGTTTTTCTCGCCGCTTCGGTTTGGAATCCTGTTTGCGCTGCTTGTCGTGCTCACCTGGCGCTGGCTGCCGCGCTGGATGCGCGCACTGACGCTGGTTCCCCTGCTTGCCTGTGCATTGATGACCTTGCCTTGGGTGGCCAATGCAATGATCGGCTGGCAGGAAGGAAGAACCGCCGTCAGCGAAACCTGCCTGCAGTCACCCCCGCAAGTCGTGGTGGTGTTGAGCGGCGGCATATCGCGGCAACCGACCGACGAGACGGATTTCAGCGCCTTGGGCGAGTCCAGCCTGCGCCGCTTGATCGGCGCAGTGGATCGGCTGCGCCAGCAACCCGATGCGAAGTTGGTGGTCTCCGGCGGCAGTACCGTCTATGGCGTTGGCGAAGGTGCGCTGATGCGCGACTTTGCCGAACGCCTGGGCGTGGCAAGGGAAAGCATGCTGCTGGAAGGCGCATCACACTCGACCTGGCAGAACGCGCAGTTCGTGCGCGCGCTTGAGCCGAATTTGCCTTCACGCATCTGGCTGGTGACCTCGGCCGTGCACATGCCGCGCTCGCAGTACGCATTCGAGCAAGCCGGGTTCGAAGTCTGCGCCTGGCCGGTGGACACCCGATACGCGCGCGCCAACAGCATCGGCTATTACCTGCCTTCAACGAAGGCTCTGGCCAAATCCGATGCGGTACTGCGCGAATGGTTTGGCGAGGCAGCCTACCGTCTGGGCTGGTTTCGCAGCACCACGCGCAATCCGTGGGCCCATGTGGATGAGCGTTAGCGGATGCGCTTTCGCATGCGAACTGGTGGATGCGCTGCGCTTATCCTCCACTGCATCCTGGAGCGCACGAATCCGGTCCACGACACCGCCATTCCTGGATGACTGGATTCGCCGGCTCCGTCGCCCCTGCGCAGGCTCCTAAGGAGCCCCTGTTTTTTCCCGTCATTCCGGCGCAAGCCGGAATCCATTTTGATCTTGTTCCAATGAAAGCAACATCAGAATGGACCCCGGCATTCGCCGGGGCGACGAAATCGTGTTGATCAGCGTTCCCTAGCGCTTCTCGCTGCCGAATTCGCGCTTGACCCAATCACTCAACATGCGTTTCTCGTAGCGATAGGGCTGGTTGCTGCGCACGCTGGTTCCGCGATTGAGAAAGGCCAGGTCGCGCAACTCGCGGTCACCGCTTTCGATCACGTTGCCATTGGCGTCAGTGAGGGTGAAGGACAGCTTCACGCGCGGCGGGTAGATCGACTTCACCACGCGCACGTCATCGAAAAAGGGTCCGTGCCAGGGCTCGAAATCCCCAGCGAGCTTGACGTCGGTGATGGTGACCGACAAATGCTGGTCTTTGGGCAGGATGCGATCACCAGTCTTGACCAGGGTCTTGCGGAACTCGCCGAGCCACACTTCGGGCTTCGGCTGGCGGAACTGGTGACCGAATCGAAGTTCGTCGAACCCGGCGGGATCGGTCCAGGTCACACTCACCTGGGCGGAGTTGCCATCTTGCTTGTCCCCAGTCGCCGCAGCAGTGGAGCCGGCAACGCCAAGACCGAGGGCGAGGCCAAGGCCAAAGACGAGGTTCATCAAGGTGTGGCGATACAACATGCGTTTCTCCAACAGATGACGCCAAGGCCAGCGTCGTGCAATTGCCATGACGTCAGTCGGCCCCGGTTCGTCGCATCATGCAAGCGCAACCTGTCCCCGATTGGGTTGCGGTTCAGCGTTGTCCGAGCGCGGCGAATGCATCGCGAGTGAGGTTCTCCGGCTCGCCCTGCGTGCAAACCACATCATCCTCGATGCGGATGCCGCCGAACTTGCGGAAGGCATCGACGCGATCCCAGGCAATGTCTTTCGCCGCCGGGGTTTCCTTCAATCGGGCCAGCAACATGTCGATGAAGTACAGGCCGGGTTCGATGGTAACCACCGCGCCCGGTTGCAGCGTGCGGGTCATGCGCAAATAGGGGTGTCCCTCGGGCCGCGCGATGAGTCTTCCGCTTTCGTCGGCGGCAAACGCGGCGACATCGTGCACCTGCAATCCGATCGGATGGCCCAGGCCATGCGGGAAGAAAATTGCCGTTACGCCAGTCTCCACTGCGGCTTCCGCACTCATGCGAATAAGGCCATGCTGTTTGAGAATGCCGCCGAGCAGGCGATGTGTATCGACATGCAGCGCCGCGTAATCCTGGCCGGCGCGAACGCGTGCACACAGATGCTGCTGCATGGCATCCATGTCGTTAATGAGGCCCTGGAATGCATCCCCGGTGTCTGCCGAATGGGTGCGTGTGATGTCGCTGGCGTAGCCGTGGAAACTGGCGCCCGCATCGATCAGGAAAGAATGCCGGTGCGCGGGCGGCGCATGTTGCAGGCTGTGGTAATGCAACACGGCTGCGTGTTCGTTGAGGCAGATGATGTTGCTGTAGGGCAGTTCGTGTTCGGTCTGGCGTGCGCTGGCCAGGTAGGCCATGTGAATGTCGAATTCCGATGCGCCCTCGCGAAATGCCGCCTCCGCCGCTCGATGCGCGCGTGCTCCGATCTTGCTGGCCACGCGCATCATGGCCAATTCGTAGGCGGTCTTGTGCATGCGGTGGAAATGCAGGTAATCGATGAGCGCCTGTGGATTGTTCGGCACCACCGGACCGAGCGTCGAGTTTGCCTCGCCGATGATGGCGCAACGATCGGTGTCCTTCGGCAAATGGGCCTGGGCTTCCTCGGCCTCGCGAATCACGACGATGTCGAAGTGTTCAACCCAGTAACCGGACGGAGCTTCCGGAACCACATGCCAGTAATCGGCCGGTTGCAGAAAGACCAGTTTCGGCTTGCGTCCCGGCGTGTAGACCAGCCAGGAACCCGGCGCCTGGGTTACCGGAAGCCAGTGCTTGAAATGCGGGTTGACGCAGAACGGATAGTCGCGGTCGTCGAGGAACTGGTAATGCAGGTTGCCCGCCGGGATCACCAGATGATCGAAGCCGGCTTTGGCCAATGCGGCATCGCTGCGTTGAGTGAGCGTGGCCAAGTGGTCGGCAAACAAGGGGTGCAGATCGGGGTGGTGGATTTCCATGGGGCCTCCGCAAAACAGGCTGCCATTGTGCCGCGTTGAACGCCGCAACGCGATTGCCTGAGGCCCAAGGGAAGCGCAAGATCATCCAATGTTCTACATAGTCCTGCGCGTTTTGTTGGGAGCAATGGTGACTTTGAGTCTATGCGCGTCTGCGCAGGCATTCGAGGTCAATTCCTATGTGAGCGGCAGCGAAACCCTGTACCTGAAATGGGGCGACAACCACGCGGGCAGCCCTGGCGGAGTCGTGGCCTGGTCCATCATTCCCGCGGGCACACCGGGTAGCGCCTACTGCGGCAATGCCTGCAATGCGGGCAACAGTCTGGATGCCATTGCCGTGGAGATATCGCCGGGTGGCGGGTTTGCGCCGCGCACGCTTGAATCCCTGCGCCCGCAAATTCGCGCCATGCTTTCACATTGGGCGAACTACAGCGGTATCCGCTTCGTCGAGCTTGGCGTGGACAGTGGTGTGGCCATCAACGATGTGACGGCGGTTCCGCCAGCCACCGGCCAGATCCGAATTGGCGTGTTTGCGTTTTCGGACAACAGCGTTGCTGCGGTGGGCTATTCGCCACCGCCCAACGGCGGCACCGGCGCGGGCGACATCCTGCTCAATGCCAATGCGTTCTATCAGAACTACCCATTGGCAGAAGGCGCGAGCTTCGACACCACCTTCGCACCCAACGACCTGCAGGGCTTGCTGCTGCACGAGATGGGTCATGCCTTGGGGTTGCAGCATCCTGCGGCCAATGACGGCACCTGCCCGATCATGTTTCCATTTGCCCCATGCGACGACATCATTCGCCGCCAGTTGCGCGCCGATGACATCGCCGGCATGCATTTTCTCTACGGCGGCATCTTTACCGATGGGTTTGATTGACACCACTTCGAAGCTGACAGGCCTTACGTCTTGCGCACCAGTTCCACGCCTGGCAAACCTTCAAAATGCGCGTCGCAGGTGAGCAATTCGGCCGAATGTTCCAGCGCGCTGGCATAGATCACCGCATCCGCAGTGGCCAGCTTGTACACTCGATGCAGATCCGCCGCACGCAAGGCAATCGAGGTATCCAGGGGAACCACGATGCACTTCTGCGTAAAGGCGATTACTTGATCGGAACGATCTTCGCCCATCTCGCGACACATCCACTTGGCCAGCTCAAGCTGGACCAGGGTCGGCACGAGGCATTGTTCGCGGGCAGGCATGCGCGATTTCAGCTTTGCACTGAGCGGGCTTGCGACCAGCCATTCAATCCAGGCCGATGTATCTACCACGCGCATCAAAAGCGATTCGTGCGGTCACGGTATTTTGTCGTTTTCGCACCGGCGGCCAACCCGGCCAGCGCCTCGAATGTGGGCACCGGCATCAGCAACACGCCTTTGCCTTTGGGAACAAAAACAAACTCCTGCCCGGCTTCCCAGTTCTGCGCCTCGCGAACCGCCTTGGGAATCGAGATTTGGTGCTTGCTTGAAAGGGTGGCTGTGGCAGGCATTCTTACAATCTCCTGATTGATGGCCATCGGTAAGAATCTATCACAGGAGAGCACAGACTCCCAGGCAATCCCTGGCTTTGCCCCTCGTCCCGGAATCGCGCAGCGATATCCGGGATCCAGTGTCGTGGCTTCTGAATGTTGGCAAGAGCGAAAGTCGCAGGATCCCTGCCTGCACGGGGGCGACGGAAGAAATGAGTAACGTCTTGGTCGAACGCCGCAGGCTGGACGAGCGCAGCGCATCCGCCGGCATGCCCCATCGCTGGCCCGCTGGCGACGAACGTGTTTCAATGCCGCGCTGAAGCGGGGGTGCCGGCGTGCCGGCTGAGAGAGTCCCTTGGAACCTGATCCGGCTGCCCGAGCCTTGGGCACTACCGGCGTAGGGAGCTTCGAGGCCGATGCCCGTGTCGGCTTTCGGCGCCGTCGCTTCCCGATTCGATCCGAGGATGCCGCCGATGAATGCCGTTCCCAATCCCTTGCTGCGCGAAGCCGCCGAGTTGTCCGAATCCGTGGTGCGACCGATTCCCGGTTCGCACAAGATCCATGTGCACGGTTCGCGCGAGGACATTCGCGTGCCGATGCGTGAGATCACGCTGAGCGACACACCCACGGCGAATGGGGTGGAGAAGAACGCGCCGTTCGTGGTGTACGACACTTCCGGCCCGTATACCGATCCTGCTTACCGGGTTGATCTGGCGGCGGGTTTGCCTGCCTTGCGTGCCAGTTGGATCGAAGCGCGCGGCGATAGTGAAGCGCTGGCGGATTTTTCCTCGCCTTTCACGCGCCGTCACTTCAACGCGGCCCAGCTCGACCATGTGCGTTTTCCCAACGTGCCCAAGCCGCGCCGTGCCCAAGCCGGGCGCAATGTCACCCAGATGCACTATGCGCGCCAGGGCATCATCACGCCGGAGATGGAATACATCGCGATCCGCGAGAACCAGAACCTTGCGCGTATCCAGGAAGCGCATCTGCTGCGTCAGCATGCAGGCGAATCCTTTGGCGCGGCGCTGCCGAAAATCATCACACCTGAGTTCGTGCGCGATGAAGTGGCGCGTGGGCGAGCCATCATTCCGGCCAACATCAATCATCCGGAATCCGAGCCGATGATCATCGGGCGCAATTTCCTGGTGAAGATCAACGCCAACATCGGCAATTCGGCGTTGTCCAGTTCCATTGCCGAGGAAGTGGAGAAAATGGTGTGGTCGATCCGCTGGGGCGGCGACACGGTGATGGACCTTTCCACCGGCAAGCACATTCACGAAACCCGCGAGTGGATCATCCGCAATTCGCCGGTGCCGATCGGCACGGTGCCGATTTACCAGGCGCTGGAAAAGGTCGGCGGCATTGCCGAGGACCTGACCTGGGACCTGTTCCGCGACACGCTTGTCGAGCAGGCCGAGCAGGGCGTGGACTACTTCACCATCCATGCCGGCGTGCGACTTCCGTTCATCCATCTCACCGCGAACCGGGTGACCGGTATCGTCTCGCGTGGCGGCTCGATCATGGCCAAGTGGTGCCTCGCCCATCACAAGGAAAGTTTCCTCTACGAACGCTTCGAGGAAATCTGCGAAATCATGAAGGCCTATGACGTCAGCTTCTCGCTGGGTGATGGCCTGCGCCCGGGTTCGATTGCCGATGCCAACGACAAGGCGCAGTTTGCCGAACTTGATACCCTGGGCGAGTTGACCCAGATCGCCTGGAAGCACGACGTGCAGACCATGATCGAAGGCCCCGGTCATGTGCCCATGCACCTGATCAAGGAAAACATGGAGCGCCAACTGGAGAAGTGCGGCGAAGCACCGTTTTACACGCTGGGGCCGCTGACCACCGACATCGCGCCCGGCTACGACCACATCACCAGCGCCATTGGCGCGGCCATGATCGGCTGGTACGGCACGGCCATGCTTTGCTATGTAACGCCCAAGGAACACCTGGGTCTGCCCAACAAGCAGGACGTGCGCGACGGCATCGTCACCTACAAGGTTGCCGCGCACGCGGCGGATCTGGCCAAGGGCCATCCCGGCGCACAGGCACGCGACAATGCGCTGTCCAAGGCACGCTTCGAGTTCCGCTGGGCCGACCAGTTCAACCTCGGCCTCGATCCGGAAAAGGCCCAGGAATTCCACGACGAAACCCTGCCGAAAGAGGCGCACAAGAGCGCGCATTTCTGCTCGATGTGCGGGCCCAAGTTCTGCTCGATGAAGATCACCCAGGATGTGCGCGACTACGCGGCCAAGCTCGGTACCGACGAAAAATCGGCACTGGAGGCCGGCATGCTGGAGAAGGCCATCGAGTTCCGCGAACAGGGTGGCGAGGTGTATCGGGCGGGTTAGCAGCCTGTCGGACTTATGGGAAATCGGCTGCGAATCCGCCTGAGCGGTCCATATTTCCGCCGCTTCTTGACCGATAGAACCACTATCGGTCGGCGAATCGTCGAAAATCTGTCATCGCCCAGTCGAATTCTCGCTAACGATTCCATAAGTCCGACAGGCGGCTAGACCAGCAAAAGAGCGCTTGATTGGGATGCTTCAATCAGCGCTGCGCCTTGCGCAAAAGCTCCATGCCCCGTTCCGTTTTGCCTTTGCCACGCGCTGCGCGTAGCGCGAAGTGCGCTTCCGCGTCGGCTTCGGCGAGCATCAGGGTGGCCATTTCGTCGATCAGCTGGTTGACGCTGGTACGCCGCCGACGTGAAAGTGCCTTTAGACGCTGATATTTTTCGTCCGGCATGCGGATGGTCAGTGCGCTCATGGCGTGGACTCCTTCAGGAAATGCTCCGGGGTAACGGCCAGGATGTGGGGAAAGAGCAGTTCGGCGCGGCGCAGGTCGCGCAGATTGCGACTGACGACGCGACTTGCATTGCCGGCGATCGCCAGCTCGATCAGATGATTGTCTGCCTCGTCCGGCAGATTTGGACGCCATCCGTAGTAGATCGGCGTCCATCTGCAAGCGGCCAGGAAGATATCCAGCAATTCATGGCGCTCGTTTGAACTCAGTCTGCTCTTGCTGAAAGGAGCGCTACGCGCAAGAACCTCCTCGTACTCGCTAATCAAGGCCGTTCCCATCAGCGGAATATGCAGGCCGCGAATGCAATTGCCGATAACCGTACTCGATGCGCCCATTCCCAGACACGCGCCTACAAAAACGTTGGTGTCGACAACGATCAGCATCGTTGCATGGTAGCATGGATGCCACCAACGATTTCAAGCTGCGGCGTTTTGCCATGAATGCGGCAAGCCAGAATCCACGCCAGCAGCGATAATGACGCATCTTCTGCCGTAGCCCGCTCATGAAACTGCAAGTTCCCTTTGTCCAGCTTCCTCTGAAATTTGATGCAGCCCGCTTGCGCACCGAAATCAATGCGCTCGGCGAATCGGTTTGGCGTCCGCATCCGCAGGGGTACGCTGGCAATTCAGCGCTGCCCTTGATTTCCGTCAATGGCGATCCGCAGAGCGATTCGATATCGGGACCGATGCGACCGACGCCGCATCTGGAGGCTTGCCCCTACCTGCGTCAGGTGCTTGCCCATATTGGAGCTGTGTGGGGGCGCAGTCGTCTGATGCGCCTGTCCGGTCATGCCGAAGTGCCTCGCCATGCCGATCTCGCCTACTACTGGCGCGACCGCATGCGCGTGCATGTGCCAATACAGACCCAGCCTTCGGTGCGCTTCCAATGCGGAGAAGCCGAGGTCAACATGGCCGAAGGTGAATGCTGGATTTTCGATACCTGGGCACCGCATCGCGTCATCAATGCCAACCCGGATCAGCGCATTCATCTGGTGGCAGATACCGTCGGCAGCGAGCGGTTCTGGCAGCACGCCAGCGGTGGACTGGTAGCCGGTCGGCCAGTTGCGGACTGGCGGCCACACCTCGTGCCATTCAATGCGACAGGTGCCGCCGAATTGGTGTACGAAAGCGAGAACCTCGGCAACGTGATGACGCCATGGGAGCTGCGTGAACACCTGAATTTTCTTGTCGCCGAAGCGGCGCCAGTGCCGCAGCTGGCTGCGATCCAGCCGCTTTTTGCGCGTTTCAGCGCCACCTGGCTTGGCTTGTGGGCGCAGCACGGTGTTCGCGAGGCGGGTTGGCCAGCCTACCGCGCCGCCCTGGATTCGTTCAACGCCGAGATGCAGCGGCTTGGCGAAGGCATGCTGTTGCGCAACGGCATGCGTTTCCTCGGTGCATTCCGCGCCATGATCGTGCAGGCTGCGCTCACGGATCAGCGTAACGGTGGACTGGTGGTGAAAGGTGACTACGACCCGGATGCCTTTGCCACGCCAAGCACCAGCGGTTCCAAGACTGGACAATCGATGCCACCCATGGGAGGCGTGGCAAAAAGTTTTGATCGCCCGGTGGTTGTCCTCTCGCCACCACGATCCGGCTCCACCCTGCTGTTCGAGACGTTGGCGCGTGCGCGAAATGTCTTCACGGTCGGTGATGAGAGCCACGTGCAGATCGAAGGCATGCCGGAATTGCATCCGGCCGCGCGCAATTTCGAGTCCAATGCGTTGGGCGCGGATCAGGCCACCGTTGCGGTGGTTGCGCAACTGCACGCCCGATTTGCCGCATCCCTGCGTGATCGCGAAGGCGCGCCTCCCACGCGATGGCCGGTTCGATTTCTGGAGAAGACGCCAAAGAACGCGTTGCGCATCCCATTCCTGCGCAAGGTATTCCCTGATGCACATTTCGTTTACCTGTATCGGGATCCGCGCGAAGTACTGTCGAGCATGATCGAGGCGTGGAACTCCGGAAAATTTCGTACGTACCCGAAACTGCCCGGTTGGAGCGGGCCGGCCTGGTCGCTGCTGCTGGTGCCCGACTGGCAGAAGCTCATCGGCAAGGCGCTACATGAAATCGTTGCCGGCCAATGGCAAACAACCACGCAAATCCTGCTGGATGATCTGGCAGATCTGCCGGCCGACCGCGTGCATCGAATCGACTACGATGCGCTGTTGTCCAACCCCGACCGTGAAATGCACAGGATTTGCGCGCAGGTCGGGTTTGAATGGGATCAGGCACTGGATGGAGGCCTGCCGCAGTCCAAGCATACGCATTCAGCGCCGGCAGCCGAGAAATGGCGCCGCCATGAGGCGGAAATCGACAGCGTCTGGCAGGCCCTTGCGCCCCTGGCTGCGCGCGCGGAAGCGGCGTTTCGATGAGCCTGAAGCGTTATGCTGCAAATCGATACCCGTGTTCGGCAATGATGGATGCATCGCGCTCGGCTACAAGCGCGGCCAGGTCTGCATCGTAGAACCTGCGCCAATCGACATGGGTCGAGGTGTTGCGCGGCGCTGCGCTGTCAATGAACTCGCGCATCTCATGGGAGATCGGTTGCTGCACTGACGCGAGCAGTTCGAACAGGTCCCCGCGCAGATTCTCGGTGCGACCGACCCGGCTTGGACTGGCGCCGCCCGCGTACATGTAGTCGTAGAGCCAGGAATAAAACCCCTTGCCACTGCCGCGAATCGGCTCCAGCGCAAAGGCCGGCAGATTCAATCCGCGATTGGTATAGGCGGATGGCAGCAGCTTCAAAAGGGTGTCCAGATTCTCCGAATCACTGCCCAGATCGAGCAGATTTCGCACGGTGCCGGAGAAATCCAGCGAACGATTCTTGCTGGCGAACTGGAACAAGGCGTTGGGTTGGTCCATCCGAGCCTGGAATGCATACCAGGAAACGTAGTAACTCCACGGATTGCGCACGAATCCGAGTACCGGCAAATGCCGCATGGCCGGCGGAACGCGGCTGCGCGGAAGGTGGTAGCCGAACATGGTTGCGCCTGGCACGAAGCGCATAAGGGCTTCGTTGACGAAACTCCCGCCGGACTTGTGCAAATGGATGTAGATGAAGCGGTCGCTGACGATCACGGATAGACCAGCCGCGTTTCCCCGCCAAACAGTCGCGATTCGACCTCGGCGTTGCGCCGACCCAAACCCTTGTCGGAACGTGCGAGCAGCGCAATCAGCTCCGGGCTCGGCAGGAAATCGCAGATCATGTGCAGGCGCGAGCGCTCGGCATCCGCGTTCAATACCCCGTGGCCTGCGCTGTTGTTGAGTACCCAGATTTCGCCAGGACGCAGTTGGTAGTTCAGGCCTTCGCAGTACATCCATACCTGCTCGTGGCTGGTGATTGGAAAATGAATGCGCAGGGTCTTGGCGAAGTAGTCTGCCTGGTCGATATGCGGGGCAATCACGCTGCCTCCTGGCAGCAGGGCCAACAGGCAGCGCAGCGGTTGCGCAGGAATTACCTGCTCAATCAGCTCGCGCAAGTAAGGCAGGTGGGACAGCGCCTCGCGATCTTCGACGGGAAGGTTTCCTTCGGCAGGAGCGTAGCCACGCAGGAACACCGCCTGGGCAGGATTGTGGACCCCGACGCGTCCGCCGCGAGACCCCCAGAAGCCCTGCGGGAGGACGGCAATCTCCGTCAAGGCCCGCTCAACGTCAAAGGTGATGGGCAACTTCGCACAGCCGCCAATCAGGGCGATCTTGTCGAGTACAGGATGGTCGGGAAGGCTCAGCACAGGCGTGATGGCAAGAATTGCAGGTGCCCAAGTTTAGCGCCTGACCTTGCTGCTTGTGCAGGGCTGCCTGGCACCAAGGTCAGGGGTCACGCTTGGGTTGAGAAGCTCCGCCTGCGGTGACGAATGGCCAATCCTGCGCAGGCCAGCATGCCCAATCCCAACAGGATCTGCGCTTGCGGCGAAAGAGTGGGCAAGGTGGCGGGCAGGCGGCCTCGGCGCAGCACGACAGCCTGTGTGTCGTTGGCCGGATTGAGATCGGTTTCGTAACTGGCAAGCCCAAAGCTGAACGGGAATACAGGCGGTGCCAGATGAGAAAAATCAAGCGTGAAATGACAGGTGCGGGCCTCGCCTACTTCCAACGTGGAAAAAAATGCCGGATACCAGATCTGGTTGTAATAATAAAAACCATTGCCATCAGTAATTCGGGTCAGAAACGCTTGGCAGTCCGCGGTTGCGTTGTCCAGATAGAACTCGTCAACAAAATTCGAGCTCATCAAGGTGACGCTTTCCACTGGCTCGGGTCCGTGATTGGTCACGCTCACGGTGAAATGAATTGTCTGGCCGGATTCAATGCCATCCGTGGGTTCCGCGCTGAATTGCACTGCCAGATCGGTGGGAATGAAGTCTGCAGGCTGCTGCGGCAATGGTTTGGAGGCCAGCGCAATTCCAGCGGCGTGCGAGGTCATGCTGACAAGCACAATCATTGCGAATGACACATGGCGTGCAAGGACGTGCATTTCATGGCCCCGCTTCAAAGCCATTGGCAAAGATCACATCGCTCGACAGTGATTTACAGTACTGAGCCGTGACCGGTGCGAATTCCTCAATCACACGCGCGTTCTCGCGCTCATTTGCTAGGCCGGTGTGAAACGCCCAGGGTTTGGTCAGGGTAACTTCCGCATTGGAGTAGTTCAGGACCTGTGGACAGTCGCCATCGCACTCGGAAAGTTGGTAAGCCACAATCGTTCGTGCACTTTCCTCGCCGCCGCTGGTATTGTTTTTCCAATGAGCAAACGCATACGGACGAACCTTTGGCACAGTGGGCGGAGGCGCGTTTTCCGGGTTGTGGTTTGCGCCAAACAAGTGACCGAATTCATGCTGGAACGGCAAAGTCGAATAGCACGGCGCAGGCGGGTTAAGCGGGCAACAGCGGCGTCGAGTAACTCCTACTGCGATTGGCGCGAAGTCCGGGCCCGGTGCGGGTGTGTTACCCAGGCCGGCCGTATTTGCCAAACCGCACTGATCGGGATCGGGCGTGGTCTCGCGAATCAGCATGACCAGGTCCGCCGCGTGGACAATGCGCAAGTTGGCGGGGATGCCAGGGTCAGTCAAATAGATCAAATCTTCTAGGAAATCATGGTTCTCCGGTCGATTCACTTCCTGCGCATGTACCAGGTTCAAGCTGGCAATCACGGGTTCCCCTGGCGAGGTACTGCGGTCCATGGCCAGCTGGGTTTCATCCAGGGTGTCCTGCATGAACTGCTGAACGTTGATCCCTTCGGCTTGCAGGCCCTGGGTTACCAGTGGCGTGTACAGAATCATTACGTCAATTTGGGAATCGGGTGATCCCTGTGGGGCAGGCTGGCATTGTGGAGTGCTACCAAGCGTGCTGCCGATCTCGGCACTATCGTAATGCGTTGCCGCTGGAGCGGGGCCAGACGCAATACGCGAAAGGCGCGTGCCCTGATTTGTGGTTTCCACCTGGTAGCGGCCATACAGGCACGAAATCGACGCGCGAAAGCGACCGTTCATGTTGCTTAGCAATACGGAACAGCGCTCGCGGCCTCCGGTCCAGAGGAAACCACCATTGACGCGAGTCGCAGATCGGATGCGGGGAAGCGTTTCCGGTTCCTGCTCCGGCAGGTTCAGCACAATGATATTCGGCAAGCTGCGCAGCAAGTCCAGATTGACGGTAACGGCCCAGTTCTGGACCTCGCCACCGACCGCAAAGGGGCCAGGCCCGTTGGAGCGGCCAATGTAGGACAACAGATTTTGCTGCGGATCGAAAGGTTCGATCAGGAAGGAGTCCACGCTGACTTCAGCGCGGGCTTCTTGGGGGGGCGATGCTGCAAACCAGCATCGCGGCTACCAGTGCGTCGCGCGGTTTCATCAGTCCTTCTCCCTGAATGCGCTCGCTCAGGCTAACGCGATGTTGCGAAAGCTACAAGTGCTCCACGGCTGGTTCAGGCAGCCTTGAGCTTTTCGCGCTCATCCGCAAGCAGGCGTTCATTGACGCGGATGAACTCGGCCAGCAGCGCGTCGCCCGGCGTGCTGGCAAGCTCCGCCTTGGCGCAGCGGATCCACGCCTCCAGGCGGGTCAGGGTGCGAATCTGGGTCAGGGTGTTTCTGGCTTCTGCACGGATCATGGCTGGTTAAACTCTGTGTTCAGGGGCTGGCAGGTGTTTGAGAATCCGCCTGCCTTGCCATTGCTGCGTTAAAAGCAGGCTTCTGGTCAATTCGCTGGAGCGCTGGCTCCTCAAGGCGATTGGCGCACTCGCAGGATGGACAAACGCGGGCCGGTCGTCATCGGGGTTTTGTCGCGAGTGAACGTAGGAAATTTCCTACACGCCGCACGAATCACGCGTTTCGCGGCATTTTACCTCTTGCAAGGTGGCAACTTGCCATCCATATCGGGCCAAAGGGTCGCGTCGGCAAGTCCATGCAGAGGCGTGAATCGGGCGACAATGTGGCATGCAGGTGAACGTGCCTTGGCAGGAGGATTCATGCAAACGGTTGATTCAGGGGCCAACCCGACATCGTGGTTTGCCCGCGGCGTATGGGCAGTGCTCCTGTTGCTGGCACTGGGCACGCTGGGATTGATGTGGTGGTGGGACACCGAGCCCGATTATTTCGATCCGGTCGAGGTTGCCCGCCAACGCGCATCGCTGAACAACCAGCGTGTCGTGGTCGGGTCGGCGACCACGACTGCGCTTGTCCACAGTGCGAAGATCATGCTCGACAAGCGCGGAGGCTATCTGAGCAACGACAAGCTTCCTCCCGGCGTGATCATGGACAACATGCCCAATTGGGAGTTTGGCGTGGTCACCGCCTCACGCGATCTGACCCGCGCCTTGCGCAACGAATTCAGTCGTTCGCAAACGCAGTCCGTCGAAGACAAGGACTTGCAGGAAGCCGAACCCCTGTTCAGTTCACCCAATGACCGCTGGTTGCTGCCGAGCTCGGAAAGCCAATATCGCAAGGCGATCGAGCGCATTGAAAACTATGCCGACCGGCTTGCCGATGATGATCTGGATGATGCGCAGTTCTATGCGCGCGCCGACAATCTCGCGGACTACCTCTCGGTGGTCTCGACCCGCCTCGGTTCGCTGTCGCAGCGCCTCTCGGCCAGCGTTGGACAAACGCGCATCGATACCGACCTGGCCAATGATGGCAACGCCCAGCAATCGCGACCGGCACCCGGCGAGCGCATGGTCAAGACGCCGTGGTCAAAGATCGATGACAACTTTTACGAGGCGCGCGGATACACCTGGGCCTTGCGCGAACAACTCGAGGCGCTGCGGGTGGATTTCGCACCGGTGCTGGGCGACAAGAATGCGCTGGTCAGCCTGGAGCAGGTCATTCGCGAGCTTGAGGAGGCACAAGGCCCCATCCACAGTCCGATGGTCCTGAATGGAACCCCGTTCGGGTTTTTCGCCAATCACTCGCTGGTGCTTGCCAACTACATTTCGCGCGCCAATGCCGCCCTGATCGACTTGCGCGAGTTGCTCAGGCGTGGCTGATCAACTTGCCGCTTGGCGCAAGCTTCAGCGACGTCAGTCAAACGATTTTCTTTGAGGAGAGTCCGCAATGACCCTTGCAATTGCACATGAACCCAGCCACAACCGGTTTGTTGCGGTGGTGGAAGGCCAGGAGTGCGTGATCGACTACCACCTGTCCGGCACCACCATGACCATCACCCATACCATCGTGCCGGCCAGCCTGGGCGGGCGCGGCATCGCCGGGCAACTGACGAAATTTGCGCTGGAATCGGCGCGCAAGCTGGGCTGGAAGGTGCTGGCCGAGTGCTCGTATGCCGAGGCGTACCTCAACAAGCATGTCGAGTTCGCCGACCTGCGTGCGTAATGCCTACGTGCTGGCCTGCTGGTAGCGCGCGACCCCGGCGAGGATCTCCGCCTTTGCATCGTCGGCGCTGCCCCAACCTTCGAGCTTTACCCATTTGCCTTTTTCGAGATCCTTGTAGTGCTCGAAGAAATGGCCAATACGGTCCAGCCAGTGCCTTGAAACCTGCTCGATGTCGGTGATGTGCGCATAGCCTTCGAAGACCCTCGGCACCGGCACGGCCACCAGTTTCTCGTCGGCGCCGGCTTCGTCGCTCATGCGCAACACGCCCACAGGACGACAGCGGATGGCCGAACCCGGCACCAGCGGCAGGGGCAGGATCACCAATACATCGAGCGGGTCGCCGTCGCCACCCAGGGTCTGCGGGATGTAGCCGTAGTTGCAGGGATAGCGCATCGGCGTGGACAGCACGCGGTCGACGAAGATCGCCCCGGTGGCCTTGTCGACCTCGTACTTGACCGGTTCGGCATCCTTCGGGATCTCGATGATGACGTTGATGTCGTTGGGTACGTCCTTGCCGGTGGAGATGAGTTGCAGAGCCATTGGGGTTCCTCGAGTGGTGCGCGCACGAGGCGCCGCAGTGCAAAGCCGGGTGCCATGATACGCAAGTAGATGCTGCGTTGCAGCATCATCGATCTGCCGGACGCGCCGACGTTGCAGGTCGATTCAGGGCGGGTCGCGATCCATCCGCTGCTGGCGGCAGTTGCGCTGTCCGCTCAGGACGATGGATTTGTGTCGTTGGTTGCCGCTTGCTCGTTGAGTGCGCGCAGGACCGCGCGATGGGCCGTTCGCGAGACCAGGACAATTGCGGCTATGCCGATGATGCCGGCCGCATAGGTCAGCATCGTGTCGGTGCCAATCGCGGAACCATCCTCCAGGCCGTGTTCAAGCAATTGTTTTCCGGCGTGGCCGAGATAGACCTCCAGAACAAAGTGTGCGGCCAGCAAGGGACTGACCAGCATGAAACCGGCAAAACGCACGCCGGCAGCGCCGAGCAGATAGCTGATCAACGCCGGATTGAGCGGGGTCAAGCGCAGCATCGCCTGCAGGCGCAGTTCATCGCGAACCACCGCCTTCTGGATTGCCCGCAAGAGAGGCCTGGAATCCAGTGCGTGCTGAATGGGGCCGCGCAGCCATCGGTGTGCCAGGGCAAATTGCAGGGCACAGGCCAGAAGGTTGCCGACCAGCATCACCAGAACGCCCCAGGTCAGACCAAACAAGGCTCCGGCAGCCAGGCCAAACAACGACTCGGGAACCAGCAGCGAGGTGCCGACAACCACCAGCAGGATGAAGATCAGCATGCCGAGTTTGCCGAGCTGACCGATCCAGGCTTCGATGGCATCCATGTGCCGTTCGGCTTCCTGACCGAGCAAAACCATCGCCACCACGACCAGCACGACTACGATGGCAAAGGGAGCCAGCGCGCGAATCTCCCGCACCAGCAGATGGCGCCGCCGCGTGCCTTGCGGTGATTCCGGAGTGTCGCTGCTCATGCCGGGTGCCGACTCCATTCCCATGCC
Source organism: Gammaproteobacteria bacterium (assembly GCA_004295005.1). Taxonomy (GTDB): domain Bacteria; phylum Pseudomonadota; class Gammaproteobacteria; order Xanthomonadales; family Rhodanobacteraceae; genus Dokdonella. Next base: position 48,654 of record SHNG01000107.1, on the reverse strand, counting down.
ATCCGTGGCAGTGGAACGGTGTTGCGGCTGGGCAGCAGCGACGGCATCAGTCGAACAGGGCGAGCAACTCGTCGCGGCTTAGCGAGCGGTTCTCCGCCTCTCCGCGGCGACGGTACTCGTAGCTGCCGCTGGCAAGGCCGCGATCACCAATGACGATGCGATGCGGGATGCCGATCAGTTCAGAATCGGCAAACATGGCTCCGGGGCGCAGGCCACGGTCATCCAGCAGCACTTCGATGCCGCGTGCTTCCAGTTCGGCATACAAGCGTTCGGCTTCTTCGCGCACGGCGGCGCTCTGCGCCATGTTGATCGGGCAGATCACCACCTGCCACGGTGCCATGGCCTGCGGCCAGATGATCCCGGTCTCGTCGTGATTCTGCTCGATGGCGGCGGCGACAATACGACTGACGCCGATGCCATAGCAGCCCATGGACATCACGCGTGCCTTGCCCTGATCGTCGAGCACCGTGGCATGCAGGGCGTCGGCGTATTTGTCGCCGAGCTGGAAAACATGCCCTACCTCGATACCGCGGGCAATGCCAAGCGTGCCCCTGCCATCCGGCGAGGCGTCGCCTTCCACAACCTTGCGCAAATCGGCAATGCGCGTGATGCGCGCGTCGCGCTCCCAGTTGACCCCACGCAGGTGTTGGCCGTTGGCGTTGGCACCGCAGACAAAATCCGCCACCAGCGCAGCATCGCGATCAACAATCACGGGGATGGATTCCGGCAAACCGACCGGGCCGATGAAACCGGGTTTGCAGCCAATCGCGCGCTCGATTTCCGCTTCGTCGGCAAGTTTCGAGTCACCCGGCATTTCATCCAGGCGCGCGGCCTTTATCTCATTGACCTCGTGATCGCCACGAACGCACAGGGCAACGAGACCTTCCGTGCCACGCACGACGATGGTCTTGATGCAGTGGCGGGGGTCAACCTTGAGGAAGGCGCAGATTTCCTCGATGGATTTCTGGGTCGGCGTGTCGATCGCAGATGCGCTGGCTGTTGGCGAAGGTCGGCTGCCCGTGGGTGCCAATGCTTCGGCCTTCTCCACATTGGCGGCGTAGTCGGATTCGGTGGAAAAGGCAATGGCATCCTCGCCGGAATCCGCAAGCACGTGGAATTCGTGTGACGCGCTGCCGCCAATGGCGCCGGTATCGGCATCCACCGCGCGGAAGCGCAAGCCGAGGCGGGTGAAAATGCGCGTATAAGTGTCGTACATGTTGCGGTATTCGGCCGCCAGGCTTTCCGCGTCGGAGTGGAAGGAATACGCATCCTTCATCAGGAATTCGCGCGCGCGCATCACGCCGAAACGCGGACGGATCTCGTCGCGGAACTTGGTCTGGATCTGGTAGAAATTGACCGGCAACTGCTTGTAGGACTTCAGCTCGTTGCGGGCGAAATCGGTGACCACTTCCTCGTGGGTGGGGCCGTAGCAGTAACCGGCTTCCTTGCGATCCTTGATCTTCAGCAACTGGCCGCCGAATTTCTGCCAGCGCCCGGTTTCCTCCCACAACTCCTGGGGCTGGATCGAAGGCATAAGCATCTCGATGGCACCGGCGCGGTTCATTTCCTCGCGCACGATGGCCTCGACCTTGCGCAACACGCGCAAACCCAGCGGTGCCCAGGTGTAGATGCCGGAGGCGAGCTTGCGAATCATGCCGGCGCGCAGCATCAGCTTGTGGCTGATGATTTCGGCATCGGCGGGGACTTCCTTGACGGTGGCCAGGTGAAATCGGGAAAGACGCATGGGGTCGGTTCGGACGAAGGAAACCCGTCATTCTACAGAAGCAGGCTTCGCGGGAACGATCCAGAGACCTTGATCGGATCCTTACCAGCGTGCGCTGACGACTCGAACTGCGTGGGGAGCCCGGATGGAAGCAGATTCAGCGGACACCTGCGGCGCATCGGCCACCGATGGGGAATCATTCTGCACCAGTGCCTTGCGCAGAGCCGCAGCCTCCCCGTGCAACCGCTCCCTGATGCCCCCTTTGACCTGCGAATAGTTCACCGCGTGATCGCGACCGAGGACCTTGACGTAATGCTTGACGGTCATCCTTGCCAACATCCAGGCAGTACCCGCTGCAAGCAAGGCAATGATCGGCAGCAGTTGCCAGGGTGAATCCAACGCCCAGCATGCAGCGAGCACCGTCGGCGCAACCACGACAGGTCGCAGGCGCTTGGGAATACGCAGGGTTTCACAGGTCATGCCGAGCAGAAAAGCGGCAAAAATGCTGAAAAACAGCCAGGCCGCCAATGCGGAAGGACTGGTGCCCAGCACGCTCTGGATGGGGTCGTTCACGTCAGCACCATGCCATCGCCCAACTCATTCGGGGTTATCTGGTCGGCATCGGCAGGGAAGTGCGCATGCAACAGTTGCCCGACCGATTCGATGGCGGCGAGCAGGCCATCTTGAATCGAGCCCTGCTTGCAGCTCAGCGCCAGCGAGTCGGCAATTTCCTGCCACTTCGCAGTATCAACGCGTGACGCAATTCCGCGGTCCGCCACCAGGTCAATGGCCTGCTCAGCCAGGGTCACATGGATCAGCACGCCATTGTTGAGTTCGGTATTCCACACCCCGAGTTCGGCAAAGCGATTGCGCGCGTTCTGCGCCGGGGTCATCCCGTTGCGAATGTCGAGGGTGACCCAGCGCGTCTCGATGGCAACCACGATCTCGCCCAGGTGCGTGAGTTCGGAGCGAGCGATGCAGTCGCGGATTGCCCTCTGCAGGGCATCCGCATGCCAGGCACGGGCATGCCAGGGCGCAAGCAGGCTGTGCCGCACGACGCGCAGAAACGTCTGCCAGCGGGTGGACTTGGGCTTTGCCTTGTCCATGCCGCTTTTCGAAAGGCTGACCGAATTGCGTGACGCGCCATCGTTGCGACGCGTGGACCTGGGCGCGCGGCCGCCGTGCAACATGTTTTCCCATGAGACGCGCAGGAACAGCGCAAACAAGGTGAGCGGGATGGCCAGCGCGACCCACGGCGCGGCTCCGAGCAGAAGCATCACCAGGGTTGCCACCGCGGTATAGATGGCCACGTGCGCAATGATCGGCAAGCGGCGGTAGCGTGGTCCGCCAACGTAGAGCAAGGCAAGCACGATGAAAAAACTGAAAACCAGCGGGTTGACCGAAGCAAAATGCCAGCGTGCCTGGGCGGCCAGCAGCCCACCGCAAACGGCCAGCAAGGCCACGCCCGCAAGCACGCGCTTGCCAAGGTCTGACTGGCTTTCAGAATTCGGTTTCACAACAGCACCGGTCGATTGGCCAACTCATTGGTGCGGGCTTGACCCGGCTGGCGCGGCAGGTACCGGGTGAGCAGTGCCGAAGCCGTCTCGATTGCAGTCATGGCACCCTGCTCGAACGCATCGCGCGCAAATGCCTGCGCTACCTCTGCACAAAGATTGTCCCAGTCAACCTGCGGTACGAGGCGCGCAACGCCGCGGTCGGCAACAATCTCGATTGCGCGTTCGGCAAGCAGCACATAGATCAACACGCCGGCATTGTCCTCGCAATCCCATACTTCCAGATTCGCGAATACCACCTCGGCGCGCTGGCGGGCCGTGTAGCCCTGTGCCACCGCCTTGAGCGGGAGACGTGCTTCGACTGCAAACACGATATCGCCGCGATGGCTTGCCTCCAGTTCGCCAATTCGCGCCCCGAGAGAGTCAAATACGCGGTCGGGAAACTGTGATTCGGCCAGCGTCCAGGCTCGAAACAGATTGGCGGCGAGGCGTTGCAGGCGCGACATCAGTAACTCCCCGATGCGCCGCCACCGGCCGAGCTGCCGCCACCGCCGCCCCAGCTGCTTCCGCCACCTCCGCTCCAGGTACCCGAGCGATCCGTGGAAAATCCGGTGCCGGGTATCAGATTGAATGCACTGAGCAGGCCGAACAGGAAAAAGAGGAGGCCAACCCAGGGCAGGGATTCAATCGGCAGGTCAATGGCCTTGTAGGCAAAGGCAGTGGTGACTCCCGCTGCGACCAGCGAGGCAGAGAATTCACGCTGGCGTGGCCAGAAGGAGGCAATGAAAATCACCAAGGGCAGAAAGAACAACACCGGGAAATAGCGTTCAATCCATTGCCTCTGGCTTGCTGCATCGTAGGCGTCACCGGCATTCGGTGGAGGCGGCAGGGCCTCCCCATTGATGAGGTCGATAAGCTGGTCGGTGGCCAGGTCCAGACCCTGGAACCAGGCCTGTTCGCGAAACATGGGAAGCAGGGTTTCATCCAGGATGCGATTGGCCAGCGCGTCGGGAATGGCACCCTCCAAGCCGCGACCGACTTCGATGCGAACGCGGCGATCATTCTTGGCCCACAGCAGGATTGCGCCATCGTCCACGTTCTTGCGGCCAACTTTCCAGGTGTCGAACACGCGGGTCGCGTACTGTTCGATTTCCTCGGGTTGTGTGCTGGGTACGATCAGGATCACCAGCTGTGATCCCTTGCGCGCTTCCAGTGCGCGCAACTTTTCTTCAAGCGTCTGCGCCTGCTGAGTGCTCAGTGTGCGGGTGAGGTCGGTGACATGCGTGCGCAAGGGTGGCACCGCAACATCGGCACGCAGCGGATGCGCGCCCAGAAGTGCACACAGTGCAAACGCCAGGCTCAGCCAACGCGATAGCGTCGCGGCCATGGCGCAGCCTCAAGGCTTGTTTGCGGGTGGTGAGTCGGCGGGTTCCGATTCCTTGCCCGCAGGCTTGGGATGGCGCGTGGAAAGGTCGGAAAAATCCACCACCGGCGGTTTGCTGATGGCCTTGGCCTCGGCATCGTCAACCGTAAAGTTCGGTTTCACCTCGTAACCGAACATCTTCGCCGTCAGGTTCACCGGAAACTCCCGCACCAGCACGTTGTAGGCTTGCACGGATTGAACGTAGTGGCTGCGTGCGACGGCGATGCGGTTCTCGGTACCTTCGAGCTGTACCTGGAGGTCACGAAAGCCCTGGTCGGACTTGAGCTCGGGGTAGTTTTCGGTGACCACCAGAAGGCGCGACAGCGCAGAAGACAGTTCGCCCTGCGCGGCCTGGAACTTGGCCAGGGCGGCGGCATCATTGACCAGTTCCGGCGTGGCCTGAATGCTGCCGACCTTGGCCCGCGCTTCAGTCACCCCGAGCAGCACTTCCTGTTCCTGGGTGGCAAAGCCCCTTACCGCGCCAACCAACGTCGGGATGAGCTCGGCACGACGCTTGTACTGGTTCAGCATCTCCGACATTTGTGCCTTCACATCTTCGTCGGCTCGCTGGATCTTGTTGTAACCACAGCCGCCGAGAATCAGGGTCGCCAGAAGCAAAGGCATCAGTCGCGCAAACTGCATGGCAATCCCTCCAGAACGGATTTCAGAAAATCTTCACTCGAAACGAAACCCCGGCATGGCATGGTTCTGCGCCGAGATTTCACTCGATCAAGGAATGCGCCCTGGCGCGCGTTGATTTCAGGTCAGCCGCAGAAGAGCTTGATCTGCGATTGCACCTTGCTCAGGCCTTCCTGGTAGCGCGTCTGGACTTCGGCTTCCTCGTCCTCTGCCGGCTTGGCGGCTTCGTAACGCTCGAGGTTCTTCTGGGCGGCCGCACAGTTGCGCTTGATGTCGGCGTCGCTGTAACCGGCAGCGGCGGCCATGGCAGGGCCGGAACCGGCTGCGGGTTCGCCCTCTGCCGCGGGTTCTTCCACCGCTTGCGTGGTGGTGACGCCGCTGCGCACGTTGAGGCGCTGCGCGGAGGCGGTATTGGGCGGCGGCGGCATGTCCGAGAAATGCTTGGTGCCGTTGGCATCGGTCCAGGAATAGACCTGCTGGGCGGCGACAGGGGCGATAGCCAGGCCGAGCAGGATGAGCAGCGCAGGCATTGGGTGCTTCATGGTTTGACTCCGCGCCGGTGCGAGCCGGCAGTTGGACCTTGATTACAGCGCATTGGATAGCACTAGTTTCGTTATCTGACAAGCACTTCGCGAAGAATTCGCATATTTTGCCTGACTTTGATCGCAGCTCCCCGGCCTCGCCGGAACGGATCCGCCCAGCGCGGCGGCCAACACGATCCGGTTAAACTGGTCCCAGACAATTTTTGGCGGCATCCACGATGGCAGAAGTGCCCACTCCAGCACGCAAGCGGCCCCGCGGTATCTACCTGCTGCCCAACCTGTTCACCACCGCCGCCATGTTTGCGGGTTTCTACGCAATCGTGGCTTCCATTGGTGGGCGCTATTCCGAGGCGGCCCTGGCCGTTTTCATCGCCGGCATCCTCGATGGCCTTGATGGCCGAGTGGCCCGGCTCACCGGCACGCAGAGCGATTTTGGCGTTCAGTACGACTCCCTTTCGGATCTGGTGAGCTTTGGCCTCGCCCCGGCCCTGGTCATGTACACCTGGTCACTGTCGTCCTTGACCGAGTATGGATCCCTTTGGGGCAAGGCCGGCTGGTCGGCTGCCTTCATTTACGCGGCTTGTGCCGCCATGCGCCTGGCCCGTTTCAACACCCAGGTCGGCGTGGCCGACAAGCGCTACTTCCAGGGACTGGCAAGCCCGGCCGCCGCGGGATTCTGCATGGCCTTCGTATGGACCATCGAGAAGTTCGACCTGAGCGGCATCGATGTCCAGTTCTTCACCCCGTTCGTCGCGGTGCTGGCCGGCCTGCTGATGGTCAGCAACTTCCGCTATTTCAGTTTCAAATCCTGGCCGGGTTCGGACCAGGTGCCGTTTGTGTGGATTCCCGCAGCCCTGCTGATCATTGTTGCCCTGGTCATCGATCCACCGCGGGTGCTGTTTGCGATTGGCGTGCTGTACCTGCTTTCCGGACCGGTGATGACGCTGTGGGGATTGCGCCGCTCACGCGAAAAACGCGCCCTGCGCGGCAACGAGCGCGGCGAGGAGTAGACAGATGGCAGCCGTGCAAGCTCGCCTGGCTGCCCACAGCGAAGCGCGGGCCCTGGTCTTTCTGGCTGATCTTTCCGCCGCCCTTGCCGTCTCCCTGGACTTGCGACAGACCCTGAGCGAGGCGGTCAAGCGCATTGCCGAATTCATGGATGCCGAGGCTGCCTCGCTGTTCCTGCTCGCCGAAGGCGAAGGCATGCTGGAATGCCGCGTGTGCGTGGGGCCAATCGATATTGCCGGACTGCGCATTCCGCTCGGGCAAGGCGTCGTCGGCCGTTGCGTCGCCGAGAATGCCAGCCAGATCGTGGCTGATGCCGCCAGTGATGCACGCGTGGATCGCAGCAACGACAGCGATACCGGCTTCATCACGCGCAGCTTGCTGTGTGCTCCGCTGTCCACCGCCAATGGTCCGATCGGCGCGCTGGAAGTGGTCAACAAGCGCAGTGGCGGCACCTTCAGCGCCGAGGATGCAGAGATCCTGCGCCTGGTTGCCGCACCGACTTCGCTGGCCATCAACAATGCGCGCATGGCGCACGAACTGGTCCAGCAGGCGCGCATGAAGCGCGAATTCGACCTTGCCCGGCGCATGCAGAAGTCGCTGCTGCCCAAGCGCCGTCGTGACGGCTTTCCCCTGCTCGGCATGAATCTTCCCGCACACGAGATCTCGGGGGATTTCTACGATTACTTCGACCTGGCCGATGGCCGCATCGGCTTCGTCATTGGCGATGTTTCCGGCAAGGGACTGGATGCGGCGCTGCTGATGGTGCGTGCGGCCTCCTTGTTGCGCTGGGTCGGCAAGGAGGGCACCTCACCTTCCGAATGGCTGGTGCGAGTCAACGAGGAGCTGTGCCAGACCAGCCTCGAAGGTCGATTCGTCTGCGCCCTGGTTGGCCAGTGCGATCGCAATGGCGAGCAAGTGGAAATTGCCGCGGCGGGATTCCCGCCCGCCCTGCGCTACAAGGATGGCGAGTTCACCGAATACCTGTCCGGTGGCGCACCGCTCGGGATCCTGCCGGGCATGAGCTTCGAGGCCAACCGCATCGACCTGCGCGGGGCTTCCCTTTACTGCTTTTCCGATGGCCTGACCGACGTGCGCGATGCGCAGCGCCAGACGATTGGAGCTGAAGGCGTGCGCGCCTTGATCCAGCGCCACGCGGGAGCCTCCGCCGAACCGCGGCTGCGCGGCATGGTTACAGAATTGAAGCACTTGCGCCTGGTCGACGATACGACCTTGCTGCTGGTCGAGCGCATGCAGGCGCAGGGGCCGGAAGTGCTGCTCAAGCGACGTTTCCCGGCACAGGCCGAGCAGATGCGCGACATCCGCAACCGCTTGCGCAGCGCGCTGGATGACGCAGGTGTGGAAAATGCGCTGCGTGACCAACTGGTCCTGGTGGTGGATGAGGCGTGTTGCAACGTCATCCGGCATGCCTATGGACCAGGACAACGCGGCGATATCGACCTGCGCGTCAGTCGCGATGGCGCGTTACTGGAATTCGTGATTTCCGACTCGGCGCCGGCGGTGGATCCGGAAACGATCAAGGCCAAGCCGCTGGGCGAATGCCGCTCCGGTGGCTTGGGGGTTGCGTTGATGGAACAGGTCATGGATGAATGGAGCTTGTGCGGTATGCCGTGCGGGTGCGGCAACCGGCTGACCATGCGCAAGCGCATCGGTGATCGCGACCATGTTGGGGAAATACGGGAATGAACAACGGCATCGAGAAAGAGAGTTCGGCCGAGTTGACCCTCATCCGGCTGCGCGGAGAAGTGGATCTGTCCTGGTCACAGCAGGTGCGTGAAGCCGTACTCGATGCGCAGAAGCTCAGTCGCAAGGTCGGTGTGGTGCTCAGCGAGGTCAGCTACATCGATTCATCGGGCATTGCCGCATTGGTGGAAGGCTTCCAGAATGCGCGCACGAAGCAGGGCGGATTTGCCCTGGTCGCGGTCAGCACTGCGGTGCGCTCGGTACTCGAGCTGGCGCGACTGGACCGGGTGTTGCCGATCGTGGCGGATGCCAGCGCCATTCCCGAAGCGGCGAGCGTGCCGGTGTGGAAGCCCTGACGCGCCCATTGGCGCAATTGGGGCGCAGCGCCGTTGCTGCCCTGGCGGGCATGGGCTATGCGGCGATGTTGCTGGTTGATGCGCTGCGCCTGACCCTGTTTGGCTGGCGGGCGGGCCAACCCTTGCGCTTGCGTGCGGTGTTCGAGCAGATGCGCCAGTTCGGCGTCGATGCCCTGCCCATCGTCTGCCTGCTGGCGTTTACCGTCGGCATCATGCTCGGCATCCAGTTTGTTGCCGCGCTCAGCGAATTCGGCGCGCAGTCGCAGGTGGTGATCGCGGTGGCCAAGTCGGTGACCCGCGAGTTCGGCGCCCTGATCACCGCCATTCTCGTCGCCGGGCGATCCGGATCAGCATTGGCCGCGCGCATCGGTTCCATGACCGTTTCCCAGGAAGTCGATGCGCTGGCGGTGATCGGCATTGATCCGGTGCGCTACCTGGTGGCGCCGGCCTTGATCGCGATGCTGGTCATGCTGCCCTTGCTGACCGTTCTGGCCGATGCCGTGGCGATCTTCGGGGCAGCGCTGTACAGCGCCCCTGCGCTCAACCTCACGCCCACCGCCTACATGTTGCAGACCATGTCACTGCTGACGCCGGGTGATGTCGGGCAGGGTATCGCCAAGAGCGCCGTGTTCGCCCTGCTGATCACCCTGATCGGAGTCAGCACGGGTTTTTCGGTCACCGGGGGCGCGGAAGGCGTGGGTCGCGCGACCACGCGCGCCGTGGTGGTTTCCATCTGCTGGATCATTGTTGCCGACATGATCTTTTCGTTCTTCCTCAATCGCTGAACGATGAACACCCCCGCGCCCTTGATCGAAGTCGAACAGCTGGAGGCCTGGTACGGCCGTCGGCGCATCCTGCATGGCGTCGACTTCAGCGTGAAGGCCGGCGAGATCCGCGTGATCATGGGCGGCTCGGGCTCGGGCAAGAGCACCTTGCTCAGGCACATGCTCGGTCTGAATCGGCCGGCGGGCGGCACGGTCAAGCTGTTCGGCGTGGACATGGCCCGGGCCAGCGAGCGCGAAAAGCTCGATGTGCGCAAACGCATCGGGGTTTCGTTCCAGGGCGGCGCCCTGCTGACCTCAATGACGGTGGGCGACAACGTGGCCTTGCCCTTGCGCGAACACACCCGGCTGGACGAACAGACCATCCGCATCATGACCGGCATCAAGCTTGAAGTGGTCAATCTGGGCGGTTTCCAGGACCTCATGCCGAGCCAGCTTTCCGGTGGCATGGTCAAGCGCGCGGCGCTGGCGCGTGCGATCGTGATGGACCCGCGCCTGTTGTTTTTTGATGAGCCATCGGCGGGTCTGGACCCCGTGGTTTCGGCAGAGCTGGATGAATTGATCCTGCGCCTGCGCGATGCCTTGCGCATGACCATCGTGGTGGTCACCCATGAGCTGGAAAGTGCATTCAAGATCGCCGACAGCATCACCGTGCTCGATCAGGGCAAGGTGTTGATGACCGGCAGCACCACCGAGGTGCGCGCTTCCGACAACGAACGCATCCAGGATCTGCTCAACCGGCGCCCGCGTGACGTGCAGATCGATGCCGACCAGTACTTGCAAAGGCTGATCGGGGAAGACGCATGAGCGGGCCGCGCATCCGGCATACAATCGGCCTTGGATTGAGGGGATCAAGACGTGAAACGTGACACGGTCAATTACACGCTTGTCGGTGCGGTTGTGGCCGTGGCCCTGGTGGTCCTGCTGGTTGGCCTGGCCCTCATCACCGGACGCAGCGGACCGGCCTCCGAGTATCTGGTTCAGTACCGCAATGTCACCGGCCTGCGCTACGGCGCGCCGGTTTTCTACGAGGGCTATCGCATCGGTGATGTCGGCGGGATCCAGCCGCAGCGCAGCGCAGCGGGAACCCGCTACAAGGTCACCCTGGTGGTCAAGCGCGACTGGCAGATTCCCAAGGACAGCGTGGCGCACCTGCAATCCAGTGGCCTGCTGGCCGACATGTCGATCGGCATCAAGGAAGGAGCCAGCCGGGAAATGCTCGCGGCGGGCGCGGAACTGCGTTCTGCCGAGTCTGCGGATGTGTTTGCCGCGTTCAGTGAATTGGCGGGCGAGGTATCCACCCTGACCCGCGACCAGATCACGCCCATGGTCAAGCAGCTTTCCTTGCGCGTGGAATCCATCACCGGTGCGCTGGATGACAACGCACCGGAGCTCCTTGGCCAGGCCCAGGCCCTGCTCGACAAGCTCAACAGCGCATCGACGGCGATGGATGACCTGCTCAAACCGGAGAACCGGGCAGCGGTGGCCGCCATCCTCGGCAATGTGCAGGGCTTGAGTGGCGAACTGCGTGAAACACGCAAGACCGTTGACGAGGCCATCAGCGAGCTGGCCGACATCGCGCGTGAGAACCGTGGCGATATCCGCAGCGCCACCACCGACCTGGCTACGGTCATGGCGAGCCTTTCCAGTCGCATGGATGTGATCACCCATCATCTTGAATCCGCCACCCGCAACCTCGATGAATTCAGTCGCGAGATCCGGCGCAATCCGGGGCAGTTGCTGCGTTCGCCGGAGCCCGACAAGCTGGAGGATGACGCGCCATGAAAGCGGTTTTCCTGTTGTTTCTCGCGCTTCTTCTGGCGGGTTGTGGCAACGTGCCCGGCGCGCCGGACCACACGTTCTTCCAGATGGCCAAGCCGGCCGCGCTGCCGGTCAGCGAGGCGGCCACGTTTCGCACGCCGATCGTGGTCAACCTGTTTGCCGCGGATGGCCTGTACGCCGACCGTGCCTTGATCTACGCGCTGGATCCGGAAGCACGTGAACTGCGCCAGTACCATTACCAGTTGTGGACGGATCCGCCCACGCGCCAATTGCAAAGACGCCTGAAGCGGATGCTGGATGCCGCGTCGATCAGCCCATTGGTCATTGATGCCTTGCCGGCCAGCCAGGCGGCCTTGCGCATCAGCGGAACCATCCTGCGATTCGAGCGCGTGCCGGCACCCGACGGCGGTTCCATCGCCAGCGTTGCCTTGCGCATGCGCGTTGATCGTCCTGACGGAACTCCGCAGTTGGACGAGATCTATCACGCCGACGCGCCCGCAGCGGACAGCCGGTTGATCTCCACGGTGGATGCGCTGTCGGTGGCTGTCGACGAGATCTTTGCCAGTTTTCACGGCGATCTGCTGCAAAGCGAGGTGCGCGAACATGCTCGATGAGCGCAGCCTGCGCTTGCTGGCGGAAATGGGCATCGATGTCTATGAGCCGCGGGTAGCCAACATGGCCATGCATGCCCCGGCGAGCGCGGCCGTGGAACCTGTTTCCGCTGGACTGCCGGCTTCCCCACCGCATCGAAAGGAGGATGTCCGCGAGGTGCTCGTGATCGGTGCCAGCGAAGGCGCGCGCTGGTCCCGCGACTTGCTGGCAGCGCTGAAATGGCTGGGCGTCGCCTCGCGTCTGTGCACGGCTGATGATCGGGAATCGCTGCGCCAGGCTGCGGGGCTGGTGGTGCTGGGTGACGCGCTTGCGCGCAACCTGAGCGCAGGCTTGGATTCCACGGAACAGGGTCGCCTGCATTGGGTGATCGGTGCGCACGCCCGGGACCTGATGTCCAGCGTTGATGCCCGGCGCGCCCTGTGGGGAGAGCTCAAGCGCATTTCGCGCTTGCCGGGCATGCGTCCTCATTGAGCCAATCACCATGGTCGCCAATCTCCAGGAACCCATCTCGAGTTTTCGCGCCATGCGCGCGGCCGACCTGGAATCGGTGGCACGTATTGAATTGAGCGCCTATCCGTTTCCCTGGACCTACGCGATCTTTCGCGATTGCCTTTCTGCGGGCTATGAGTGCTGGGTGCTGGAGCGTTCCGCCGAGGTCATTGCCTATGGCGTGCTTTCGGTGGCGGCTGGTGAGGCACATGTACTCAACATCTGCGTGGCACCCGCCGAGCAGGGCAGGGGCCACGGGCGCCGCGTTTTGATGCGCCTGCTCGACCTGGCGCGCTGGCATCGCGTGGAGCGCGCCTACCTTGAGGTTCGCCCGTCCAACAGGACGGCCATCGCGCTCTATCACGATGTGGGTTTCAACGAAATCGGCAGGCGCCCCAATTACTACCCGGCGGCGCGATCACGCGAGGACGCGCTGGTCATGGCCATGGAATTGCTTCCACCCGAGTAGTTCCGCACAAGGTCCGCCGGGCGCGGACACCAATCTGCTGCGCTAGCCGTGTTGCAACGCGGTAAACTGCGCATTCCCATTCTGGCTGCCGAGAGTGCGTCGATGTTTCCCAAGACCATGCGTATCGAAGGGTTTGATCCGGAACTGGCGGGCGCGATCACGGCCGAGGCCGGGCGCCAGGAGGACCATGTCGAGCTGATCGCCTCGGAAAACTATGCCAGCCCGCGTGTGCTGGAGGCCCAAGGCTCGGTACTCACCAACAAGTACGCGGAAGGCTATCCGGGCAAGCGCTACTACGGCGGCTGCGAATACGTGGATGTGGCCGAGCGTCTGGCCATCGAGCGCATCAAGAAACTGTTTGGCGCCGACTACGCCAATGTGCAGCCGCATTCCGGCTCGCAGGCCAACCAGGCGGTGTACCTGGCAATGCTGGAACCGGGCGACACCATTCTCGGCATGAGCCTGGCCCATGGCGGACATCTCACCCACGGCGCCAAGGTCAATGTCTCCGGCAAGCTGTTCAAGGCCGTGCAGTATGGCGTCACCGAGCAGGGCTTGATCGACTATGACGAGGTCGAGCGCCTCGCGCTGGAGCACAAGCCCAGGATGCTGGTCGGCGGCTTCAGTGCCTATTCGCAGGTGGTCGATTGGGCACGCATGCGCGCGATTGCCGACAAGGTCGGTGCCATTTTCTTTGTCGACATGGCGCATGTGGCCGGCCTGATTGCGGCGGGTGTGTATCCGAATCCGATCAACCACGCGCATGTGGTGGCTTCGACCACGCACAAGACCTTGCGTGGTCCGCGCGGTGGCTTCGTCATTGCCAAAGGCTTGGGCGAGGAACTGGAGAAGAAGCTGCAATCCATCGTGTTTCCCGGTATCCAGGGTGGGCCGCTCATGCACGTGATTGCGGCCAAGGCGGTGGCTTTCCTTGAAGCCCTGCAGCCGGAGTTCAAGGCCTACCAGCAGCAGGTCGTGGTCAATGCCAAGGCCATGGCGCGCACCTTGATCGCGCGCGGCTACAAGATCGTTTCCGGTGGCACCGAGAATCACCTGATGCTGATCGACCTGATCGGTCGCGATACCAGTGGCAAGGATGCCGAAGCCGCGCTCGGCAAGGCGCACATCACGGTCAACAAGAACGCGGTGCCGAATGACCCGCGCTCGCCGTTCATCACCTCCGGCCTGCGCATCGGTACCCCGGCGGTGACCACGCGTGGCTATGGCGAGCAGGATTGCATTGATCTTGCCGGCTGGATGGCCGATGTGCTGGATGCGCCGGGCGACGAGGCGGTCATCAAGGCAACCCGTGAAAAGGTGGCGGCACAGTGTCGGAAGTATCCGGTGTATGGCTGATTTTCGGGACGCGGGATTCGGGATGCGGGACGCGGGTTGCGCAAGCTACTGCATTCCGCGTCGTGCCGATTTTCCCCGCAGCCCGAGCCATGCGTCCCGCATCCCGAGTCCCGCGTCCCGATAGCCAATGCACTGCCCCTTCTGCCAACATGAAGACACCCGCGTGATTGATTCGCGCGTGTCGGAGGATGGCGCCACCATCCGGCGCAGGCGCGAGTGCGAGCACTGTGGCGAGCGTTTCAACACCTTCGAGACGGCCGAGCTTAAGCTGCCTGCGGTGGTCAAGAGCGACAATCGCAGGGAAGCCTTCGATGAGCGCAAGCTGCGCACCAGTTTTCATCGCGCCTTGCAGAAGCGCCCGGTGGCCAGTGAACAGATCGACACGGCCGTGCGCAATGTGATTGACGAGCTCAGGCGCAGCGGCGAGAGGGAGATGGCGAGCTTGCGTATTGGCGAGTTGGTCATGCGCGAGTTGAAAAAACTCGATCAGGTGGCCTATGTGCGCTTTGCCTCGGTCTATCGCAGCTTCGAGGACGTGCAGGCATTTCGCGAGGAAATCGAAAAACTCGAGCGCGATCTTCCTGCCCTGGAAGGCATGCAGTTGCCCTTGTTGGGTGAAGAGCCCAGATCGCGGGGCAAATGATGGCGGCGCATGGCGCGGCATTCAGCGCCGCAGACCACGCACACATGGCCGAAGCCCTGCGCCTGGCGGCGCGCGGTCTGTGCACGACCCGGCCCAATCCTCGAGTCGGCTGCGTCATTGCGCAGGGAACGCAGGTTCTTGGCAGCGGCTGGCATCGACGTGCCGGTGAAGCGCATGCCGAGGCACTGGCCTTGGCCGAAGCGGGCGAACGGGCGAGGGGCGCAACGGCGTATGTGACGCTGGAGCCGTGTGCGCATGTCGGGCGCACCCCGCCCTGTGCCGACGCCCTGATCGCGGCCGGTGTCGCGCGCGTGGTGATCGCGCACGGCGATCCGTTTGCCGAAGTGGACGGACGTGGATTGGCGAAATTGCTCGCTGCCGGCATCCGCGTGGATACGGGATTGATGCAAGCCGAAGCGCGCGATCTCAATCGAGGTTTCTTTTCCCGCACCGTACGCGCACGCCCCTGGGTGCGCCTCAAGCTGGCCATGAGCCTGGATGGGCGTACTGCATTGGCCAACGGCCAGTCGCAGTGGATCACCGGCGAGCCGGCCAGGCGCAATGTTCAGTATTGGCGTGCGCGAAGTTGTGCCCTGCTCACGGGTATCGGCACGGTGCTCGCGGATGATCCGCGGCTGACCGTGCGCTTGCCGGAGTTTGAAAGCCTCGCGCCGCTGCGCGTGGTGCTGGATACGCATCTGCGCACACCATCCGGAAGTTGTTTGCTTGATGGTTCCGTGCCGACCCTGGTTATTCACGGTGAAGACGCGCGCGCAACGGATTCACGTTTTGACCGGGTCGAGCTGGTGGCGCTTGAATTGCGTGATGGCCGCCTCGACCTGTCCCGGGTGTTGGCTCTGTTGGCTCAGCGGGAAATCAACGAATTGCAGGTCGAGGCAGGTCCGATCCTGTGCGGAGCGTTCTTCGCTGCGGACCTCGTCGACGAAGTGCTGCTGCACGTCGCACCGGTGTTGCTGGGCAATGCGGCCAGGCCCTTGCTTGAGTTGCCCACGCTGGCCGACATGCGCGAGCGATGGAAGCTTGAGTTGGTAGACCAGCGCATGCTGGGGAACGATTGGAGCCTGCTGTTGCGTCCAGGAGGCAACTGAATGTTTACCGGAATTGTGCATTGCGTCGGTCATGTGCTTGCCAGCGAAGCGCGCGGCGGTGATCGGCGCATGCTGTTCGCCAGTTCACTGCTGGGCATGGACGATGTGCGCGAAGGCGACAGCATTGCGGTATCCGGTGTCTGCCTGACGGCGCTGGATATCGCTGCCGACCGCTTTGCCGCCGATGTGTCGCTGGAAACCCTGCGTCTGACCACGCTGGGCGCGCTGGCCGTTGGCGCGCCGGTCAATCTGGAAAAAGCCCTGCGCCTGAGTGATCGCCTGGGTGGGCATCTGGTGTCCGGACACGTCGATGGCCTGGGCACGGTAATTGACGTGCAGGAAGACGCACGCAGCGAACGCTGGATACTTGAGGTGCCGCGCGAGCTGGCGCGCTACATCGCCAGCAAGGGTTCCATCTGCGTTGACGGCGTCAGTCTCACCGTCAACGAAGTCGAGGGAACGCGTTTCGGCGTCAACCTGATTCCACACACTCGCCAAGTCACCACCTTCGGCATTCGCAAGGTGGGCGATGCCGTCAATATCGAGGTTGATCGCATGGCGCGCTATGCGGAGCGTCTGGCCGACCCTTTACTGGCATGAACAATCCGGAATTGCAGTCTTGAGCGAACGCACATGAGCTTCAACACCATTCCCGAAATCATCGAAGACATCCGTGCCGGGCGCATGGCGGTGATCCTCGACGACGAAGATCGCGAGAACGAAGGCGACCTGGTCATGGCCGCGGAGCGGGTGCGCCCCGAGGACATCAATTTCATGGTGCGCGAGGCGCGTGGCTTGGTTTGTCTCACCCTGACCGCCGCGCGCTGTCGACAGTTGGGCCTCAAGCCCATGGTGCAGACCAATACCTCGTCCCATCACACCAATTTCACCGTTTCCATCGAAGCCGCCGAAGGCGTCACCACGGGAATCTCTGCCTACGACCGCGCCCACACAATTCGTACCGCCGTGGCACCGGATGCACGCCCCGAGCATCTGGCGCAACCGGGTCACATCTTTCCACTGGCCGCACAAGCCGGTGGCGTGCTGGTGCGCGCAGGCCACACCGAGGCCGCGTGTGATCTGGCGACCCTGGCGGGTTTGGAGCCGGCGGGCGTCATCGTCGAAATCATGGCTGAAGACGGCAGCATGGCGCGGCGTCCCGGGCTGGAAGAATTTGCCCGCAAGCACGATCTCAAGATTGGCAGCATTGCCGACCTGATCCGCTACCGGCTGCAAACCGAAAACACCATCAAGCGTGTTCGCGATTTCGAGGTCGAAACCGAGTTTGGCGCCTACCGATTGGTGGTTTACCGCGACCTGCTCAAGAAGGTGTTGCATTTCGCCCTGGTGCGCGGCGACCTCGATGATTCCCGGCCGGTGCTGACGCGCGTGCATGTGCGCAATACCCTGAGCGATGTATTGCATCTGCGCCGCGACGATCTGGGTCTCACCGTTACTGCCGCATTGCGCCGCATTGCCGATGAGAATCGCGGCGTGGTCGTGGTCCTGAGCGAAGCGGATGAGGCCGAGGCCGTGCTCGATCGCCTGATCGGAAAGTCCGCCACGGAAGACCCTGATCCGACCCGGGAGTGGCGGAGGAATGGCCTCGGCGCACAGATCCTTGCCGATCTCGGCGTGCGCAAGCTGCGCGTGCTCGGCACCCCGCGCAAGCTGGTCGGCCTGGCTGGTTTCGATCTTGAGATCGTTGACTACGAAATGCTTGCGACTGGTCAGTAGTCGGCTCTGTCGCTTTGCTCCTTGAGCGGACCTACTCTTGAAGATGGGGCGTCAGAGGACGGGAGGTAGGTCGGTTCAAGCGGCGCAGCCGCGGAACCGACACATTCCTACGCCGGTCGCGCCAGATCGTCCAGCATCACCTTGAGGAAGCGCGCGGCTTCACCTCCCGTGGCGGCACGGTGGTCGAACGTCAGCGACAAGGGGATGATCCTGTGTGATTCGAAGCCACCCATCACAGGCGTCATCTGGTGGCGTCCCTTGCCGGCGGCAACGATGGCAACTGTCGGTGGCACCACAACCGGGGTGGCGTAGCGACCGGCAAATATGCCGAAGTTGGACAGCGAGATCGTGTAGCCCTTGAGTTCCTCGGGCGGGATGCTGCGGTTGGAAACCTGATCGCGCAGACGGTTGATGGCCTGACGCAGGCCGTTGGCATCCAGCACATCGGCATTGCGCAAAGCCGGCACGAACAGGCCGTCGTCGGTATCCACGGCAACGCCGATGTCCACATGCGGATGCAAGGTACGGGTCAGGTTTTCGCCATCGAACCAGGCATTGAGCGCGGGTACTTCCTTGCAGGCCCGCACCAGGGAACGGATCAAACGAACCGTGATGTCATTGCCGGGCAGCCAGGCATGGATGTCGGCGTCATCGCAGAGCGTAGTGGGTACAACTTGCGCATGCGCGGCGGCCATCACCCGCGCCATGTTGCGACGTACACCCTTGAGCTGCTCGGGTTGCCCACTGGCGCTTTGTGTTGGCGGCGTGGTGCGCATCGGTTTGCCGGACGCCGAGAGTGAGGTGCGCTGCTCAGGCGCGCGTGTTGACGGTGCTTGCGCGTTCGGTGCGGGAGTGGGTGCCTGGGGCACGGGTGCAGCCCCGATTCGTGCCGCACCGGCATCGGCCGCCACTTTGACGTCCTTCAAGGTCACCACACCATCGGCGCCGCTGGGGCGAACCCTACTCAGATCGACGCCCAATTTTTTTGCCAGCGCGCGCACGGCGGGAACTGCCTTGACGCCACCGACGCTGGCGGCTTGCTCAACGTGCACGGTGTCGCTGCTTTGCATGGCACCGACCACGGTGCCGGAATCCGCGCGCGCGGCGGCTGGCGTGTTCGATGCTGGAGGCGCTGCCGGTTTGGCCGGTTCGGGCTTTGCAGGCTTCGGTGGACCATGGTGGTGTCCGGTGGACTCTGCATCCGCCCGCTGCGGCAGGCTGGCATCCAGTTCGATCTCGATCAGCGCGGCGCCCGTCTCGATCACGTCACCGGCCTTGCCGTATTGTTTGATCACCTTGCCCGAGAAGGGGGAGGGCACTTCGACCACGGCTTTTGCGGTTTCCATGGAAACCAGTGGTTCATCCAGTTTTGCGATGTCGCCGGGTTTGACGAACCATTCGACGATGGTGGCATCCGGCAGGCCTTCGCCGAGATCGGGAAGATGGAAAACTTTCGTTTCGCTCATGCAATGGCTCCGTGTGCTCAACTCGCTGAAAGCGTCTTCTTGGCGGCGGCGACAATCCTGTCCACACTCGGCAGGTACTTCATTTCCAGGCGGAACAGCGGGATGTGCACGTCATATCCAGTGACCCGTTCGACTGGTGCGACAAGATCGTAAAGCGCGTGTTCGGCAAGGCGTGCGGCGATTTCCGCGCCGAACCCCGCCGTGCGCGGTGCCTCGTGCACGATCACGCAGCGGCCGGTCTTGCGCACCGACTCGTGGATGGTGTCGAAGTCCAGTGGTTTGAGCGTGGCGACGTCGATCACTTCCGCGCTGATGCCCTGTTCGGCGAGCGCATCGGCGGCTTCCAGGGTTTCCTTGAGCTGCGCACCCCAGGTCACCAGGGTCACGTCGCTGCCATCGCGCAGCACGAAGCACACATCCAGGGGCAGGGCTTCGCCATCATCGGGGACTTCTTCCTTGTACTGGCGGTAGATGCGCTTGGGCTCGAAGAAGATCACCGGATCCGGATCGCGGATGGAGGCCAGCAAAAGTCCATAGGCTCGCGCAGGCGATGAAGGCAACACCACGCGCAGTCCCGGAACATTGGTGAACAAGGCTTCATTGGCTTCGGAATGATGCTCTGGCGCGCGAATACCGCCGCCCCAGGGCGCGCGCCACACGGCGGGAATGGTGATGCGTCCGCGGGTGCGATTGCGCATGCGCGCCGCGTGGCAAATGATATGTTCGAGCATGGCGTAGATGAAACCCTCGAACTGGGCTTCGGCCACCGGTTTCATGCCTTGCGCGGCCAGACCCACGGTGATGCCGGCGATGGTGGTTTCATCCAATGGCGTGTCGATGACCCGATCGGCACCGAACTTTTCGATGAGTCCCTGGGTTGCACGGAAGACGCCGCCGTTGACCCCGACGTCTTCACCAAGCACGACGACGCTTGGGTCATGTTGCATCTCCCAGGCCAACGCCTGGGTGACTGCTTCGATCAAGGTGATTTGAGCCATGGAAATCCGTAAGTGCTGGTGTGGCCGGGGCCGTTGTCAAATAGGCACGCCCGTGAGGGTGCGACTCGTTTGTGTTCAGTGCGGTTTGTCCCAGTACACCGCCTCGCTGCGCTGGGTTTTGAGATCTTCCGGCAGTTCGGCATAGGTGTAGTCGAACATGGCCTCTACCGGCTGGGCGCGGGTTTCCAGGTAGGCGTTGACCTCGCCATCGACGTACTTGACGCAGCGTTCCTTGAGCTCGGCTTCGTCGTCTTCGTTCCAGGCGTTGAGTGACATCAAGTAGGCCTTCATGCGCCGCAGTGGTTCGCGATCCCAGGCCGCCTTCACTTCGGCTTCGGGGCGATAGCGACGTGCGTCGTCTGCCGTGGTGTGGTCGGACAATCGATAGGTCACTGCCTCGATGACCATCGCGCCATGGCCGTTGCGTGCCCGCTTGAGGGCGTGGTCCATGGCCGCTCGCATGGCAATCAGGTCGTTGCCATCAACCTGGATGCACTCCAGCCCCGCGGCAATGCCTTTCTGCGCCAGGGTCTTGGCGCCGGTTTGCGATGAGCGCGGAACGGAGATGGCCCACTGGTTGTTCACGATCACAGCCACCAGCGGCAGAGTCATCGCTCCGGCCACATTGAGCGCACTGTTGAAGTCCGCTTTCGACGAGCCGCCATCGCCGATCGTGCACACGGCCACGCGTGGTTCCTTGCGAATCTTGAACGCCAATGCAGATCCGGCCGCATGCAGGCATTGGGTGCCGATTGGCACGCACCAGGCGAAGTCATGGGCGGGTCCGGAGAAATCATTGCCGCGCTCGTCGCCGCCCCAGTACATGAGCAGTTCGCGCGGTTTGACGCCACGATGGAACTGGGCACCGTACTCGCGGTAACTGCAGGCAAATGAATCGTCTTCCTGCATGGCGCTGCCGATGGCCATGTACGTTGCCTCGTGGCCGAGGCAGGGTGCATACGTGCCGAGCTTGCCGGTGCGTTGCAGGGCAATGGCCTTGGCGTCAAACACGCGGGCCATGACCATTTCCTGGTACAGCTTGACCAGTTGCCGGGTGTCACGGGCAAACGCCGGAAGATCATCACGCACGAGCTTGCCCGTGGCGTCGAGGTATTGAAGGTATTCGATTTCAAAGGTGGCAGCTATGGACACGGAGTTCTCCACTGGATCGTGCCTCGCATGAGTGCGCGGCATGAAATTGCCGGAGCCGGATTTGCGTGCGCCGCCAAGGGATTCCGCACGGGCGGAACTGCGGGAACAGCGCGAAGGCAGCGTGCGTGAGCCGGATCCAGTGCCGGCTGACTCGATACCGTGTCGTTTGGGTGGCCCGCGTGCCACGACGACCGTGCATTGATAGCAAGCAGCACCGATGTGCGCAAGGTCGGTCGCAGCAACGCTCGAGGGTTTGCGGCGATTCGTCTCTGGCGATGAACGCGCAACTCGGGTAGCGTCCGGGATTCCCCTTTGCCGCTTACCCAGCCCAGCCATGGAAAACAAACGCGAACTTGAACAAGGCTTGCAGCTCGATCTGCGCGACCGCCAGAGCTACGGCGGTTACCTGCAGTTGGATACCCTGCTGTCGGCGCAGAAACCGCTGAGCAATCCGGTCCACCACGACGAAATGCTGTTCATCGTGCAGCATCATGTCAGCGAGTTGTGGATGAAACTGATCATCCATGAGCTGCGTGCTGCGCTGGCCAACCTGTCGCGTGACCAGACCGATGCCTCGCTCAAGATCCTCGCCCGGGTCAAGCAGGTCCAGCGCCAGTTGTTCGAGCAGTGGGCGGTTCTGGAAACGCTGACGCCGGCGGAATACCTGCAATTCCGTCATGTATTCGGCAACGCCTCGGGTTTCCAGTCACACCAGTACCGCATGATTGAATTCCTGCTGGGCAACAAGAATTCGGAGATGCTAGCGGTGTTCAATCACGATGCGCCGCGCAAGGCCGAATTGCAGGCCATCCTCGATGCACCCAGTTTGTATGACGAATTCCTGCGCTTCCTGGCCCGCGCCGGTCATGCGGTTCCGCAGGATTGCCTTGAGCGCGACTGGTCGATTCCGCACGCACGCAGGGCGGATCTGGTTCCGGTGTTCAAGCGCATCTACGAAAACGCCGATGAGTTCTGGTCCGAGTACCATTTCTGCGAACAACTGGTGGACATCGAGGAAGCGTTCCAGCTCTGGCGCTTCCGCCACATGAAGACCGTCGAGCGCATCATCGGCCACAAGCGTGGTTCGGGTGGCTCCTCGGGAGTTGGATTCCTCGCCAAGGCATTGGAACTGACTTTCTTCCCCGAGCTGATCGAGGTACGCACCGTCATCGGCAATTGACGCCGGTTGGTGCAGCGCAACAGCCAAGTGTGATTTGACGCGCATCGCCCAGTCGGTGATGCTCCGCCCGGTTTTCTTCCAGATTGAGGGACTACTGCATGAGCGGCGCTGCACCTTCCACGACACCGGAAAATCCCATTCCCGAGTTCAAGCAAGCCCTCGGGCATCCGCGTCCGTTGTGGATGCTCTTCATGACCGAGTTCTGGGAGCGCTTTGCCTTTTACGGCATGCGTTGGGCCCTGACCCTGTACATCGTTGCGCAGTTTTTCTCCAACGATCCCAGCGGGCAGGCTTATGCCAGCCGCACCTATGGTGCGTTCCTGGCCCTGGTCTATGCCACGGCGATCTTTGGTGGATTCGTTGCCGACCGCGTGATCGGATACCAGCGTTCCATCCTGGTGGGCGCGGTGGTTTCGGCGGCCGGATATTTCCTGGTGATGATTCCAGACCAGACCATGTTCCTGGTTGGCTTGGCCACCATCATTGTCGGCAACGGCTTGTTCAAGCCGAACATCTCCGCGCAGGTCGGCCAGTTGTATGCGCGCGGTGACGAGCGGCGCGATTCCGGATTCACCATCTTCTACATGGGCATCAACGCCGGTGCGTTCTTTGCGCCAATTCTCACTGGCATTCTGGCCAACCGGCTGATGGGTGACCAGGGCATGCCGGCTTACAAGATGGTGTTCTGCGCTGCCGGCATCGGCATGCTCATCTCGACCATCTGGTTCTGGTTTGGTCGCAGCAAGTTGCAGGGTATTGGAGCGCCGCCAAAAGGCGCGGAAGGTCCGCAACGGGTATTGGCTGTGCTGGTGGGTTCGATGGTGGCCATCCCGGTCGTGTATTTCCTGTTGGCGATCGATGCGGAAATCCTCGCCTGGATTCTTGCAGGCTTGTTCGTGGTGCTGTGCGTGATGGTGATGGTCGAAGGCTTGCGCGAAGGCAAGGTCAGTCGTGATCGCGCCATTGCCATGCTGATCATCTTCACCTTCAACGTGCTGTTCTGGTGCTTCTTCGAGCAGGCCGGCAGCTCCTTCAATTTCCTCGCGCAAAACATCGTCAATCGCGATGTGGGTGGCTGGGAATTCCCGATCGGCTGGTTCCAGTCGGTCAATCCCATCGCGATTCTCACGCTGGCACCGATGTTTGCCTGGGCATGGATCAAGCTCGGCAAGGCCAACCCTTCCATTCCGCGCAAGTTCGGTCTCGGTCTGATCTTCAACGGGCTGGCATTCCTGTTGCTCATGTTCGCCTTGTCAAACCTGGTCGATCCGACCAGCGGACAGATTCCGCTCTGGCCGTTGGTTGCGGTGTACGTGATCCAGACCGCCGGTGAGCTGTGCCTGTCCCCGATCGGGCTTTCCATGGTGACCAAGCTCGCGCCGCTCAAGGTGGTCGGATTGGCCATGGGTGGCTGGTTCCTCTCGACGGCCATTGGCAACAACCTGTCGGGATTGTTTGCAAGCCACGTCAGCGGATCGGAGGGCATGTCCGTGGCCTCGGCGAACGCCGGCTACACGTTCGGCTTCTACGCGCTGGTGGGTGCGGGCGTGGTGCTGTTCCTGATTGCACCCTTGATCCAGAAGCTCATGCACGGAGTGAAGTGAGTTCAGGATGAACTCATCCCGTGCCGGCCATGGATGGCCGAAGACACGGGATCCAGTGTCTTTGAATGATTGAACTCATCCCGTGCCGGCCATGGATGGCCGAAGACACGGGATCCAGTGTCTTTGAATGATTGAACTCATCCCGTGCCGGCCATGGATGGCCGAAGACACGGGATCCAGCGCCTTTGAATGATTTAACTCATCCCCGACAGGGTGGCGAAGCGCGCCCATGCGATGCGTTGAACCGCATCGCAAGCGTCGGGCAGTGTTGAACGAGTCCCGTTCGACTTGGGCGTGGTGGGGGATGCGCCTGTAATGCCCTGATTCCGTTCGTGGTGAGTCTGTCGAACCATGAACGGAATGCATTGCTCAGAGCTGGTTGACCGGCAACATGGAATCTCACCACGAACGCAAGCCGGCTATTCAGTGTAGCCCCGGGCAAACGCGTGATTCGGATTGTGTCGCGCAGTTCCTGACACGGCTGGTTTCAGCGCCTGGACTCGACCAGTTCTGCTTCCCAGAGGGTATCCAGAATGCGGGTAAGCCAGCGCTGCTCTTCGGCATCCAGATGCGCGAGCAGGCGCTGTTCGTGCTCGATGGCCAGCGGAACCACAAGGTCATAGATCCTGCGACCCTCGCTGGAAAGGCGAAGCAATGATGCGCGCTTGTCCAGTGGAGAGCGGGCACGTTCGATCTGGCGTTTCTCCAACAGCTTGGCAAGCGCGCGGCTTACCGCAACCTTGTCCATCGCCGTGCGCTCGGCAACTTCACGAGCGGAAATGTTTGTCGTGCAGCCAAGTACCGCCATCACGCGCCATTCGGTGATGGACAAGCCAAAGCGCTTGTCGTACTCGCGCGCAATGGACTGGCTCAGCACATTCGACAGCACCGAGAGTCGGTAGGGCAGGAAATTGTCGAGGACGAGCGCGGTATTTCTGGTCATGGATTCCACTCAATCCGTGAGGCCTTGCTTGCAGTTGGTTGCAAGTGTAACTAAAATTATCGGCTCATTGAACAGCGGCGGCAATTCGAGGATCCGACATGAGTGCACCGAACAGCGTCAACGCCGGCATGGCGGTCACCACCTTCGACAATCCCATGGGTATCGACGCCTTTGAATTCGTCGAGTTCGCAGCCCCGACAGGTCAGGCTGCCTACATGCACGAATACCTGCGTCGCATGGGATTCACCGCGACGATGCGGCATCGGACCCGTGCCATCACCCTGTTCCGCCAGGGTGGGATCACCTTCCTGCTCAACGAAGAGCCCGCATCCTTTGCTTCGGATTACGCTGCGGCGCATGGACCGAGTGCTTGCGGATTCGCCATTGGCTTCACCAAGCCGGTGCCCGAAGTCCTTGCCGCAGTGCTCGGCAATGGCGGCGAGGAAGTAACCCACAAGGCCGAAAGCAGGGCAGTCGATGCGCCCGTGATCAAGGGCATCGGCGGTTGCATGCTGTATCTCGTCGACCGCAATCGCAAGGATCTCTACGCCGATTTCGCACCCATTGCGGGAGTGGAGCAGAACCCGGTCGGCTTTGGATTGACCTTCATCGACCATCTGACCCACAACCTGTATTTCGGCAACATGCAGAAGTGGTCCGATTACTACGAGCGCCTGTTCAATTTCCGCGAGATCCGCTATTTCGACATCAAGGGTGCCAAGACCGGTCTTGTTTCCAAGGCCATGACGGCCCCGGACGGCATCGTGCGCATCCCGCTGAACGAGTCGAGCGATCCCAAGTCACAGATCAATGAGTATCTGGACGCATACAAGGGCGAAGGCATCCAGCACATCGCGCTGTTTACCGACAACATCTACGACAGCGTCGAGGCGATGCGTGCGGCCGGCGTGGAGTTCCTCGACACACCGAACACCTATTTCGAGGTGATCGACGAGCGCGTGCCCAACCATGGCGAAGACGTGCCGCGCCTGGCCCGCAACAAGATTCTCATCGACGCGGACATGGAAACCAAGAAGCGACTCCTGCTGCAGATCTTTACCCAGAATGCCTTTGGACCGATCTTTTTCGAGATCATCCAGCGCAAGGGCAATGAAGGTTTTGGCGAAGGCAATTTCCAGGCGCTGTTCGAATCCATCGAGCGCGACCAGATGAAGCGTGGAGTGCTTTGAGGGCGGAGATTCGGGAGTCGGGAATCGGGAATTGCCAGGGCCAAAGCCCATGGCAGCCGTCGCCCCTGCGCAGGCAGGGGCCCAGTGCCTTTTCTGCTGCAGGCGGGACTCGGGACTCTGAGTGGTCAGTCGTGAAAACCAAGGGTGCCATCAGATGATTTCATCAACGGGTTATCAAACAGGGTTTGGCAACGAGTTCGCCACCGAGGCCATTGCGGGCGCCTTGCCGCAAGGCCGCAATTCGCCACAGCGCGTGGCGCATGGGCTGTATGCCGAGCAAATGAGCGGCACGGCATTCACGGCTCCCAGGCATGCAAATCGGCGCAGTTGGCTGTATCGCATTCGACCGGCTGCGATGCATGGTCCATTCTCCGCATTTGTCCAGCCGGCATTCCACAGTGATTTCGGTGCCGGCCCGGTAACCCCGGATCAACTGCGCTGGAATCCGTTGCCGATTCCTGCAACGCCGGTGGATTTCATTGAAGGCATCCACACCATGGCTGGCAACGGATCGCCGCAGGCCCAATGCGGAATCGGCATCCATGTCTACGTCGCCAACCGCGACATGACGGATCGCTGGTTCTGCAACGCCGATGGTGAGTTCCTCATCGTGCCGCAGCAGGGGCGCCTGCATGTTGAAACCGAGTTTGGCGTGCTCGACGTGGAACCGCAGGAAATTGCGCTGATTCCGCGTGGAATCCGCTTCCGTGTCAGTCTGCCGGATGGCTCCGCGCGCGGCTATATCTGCGAGAACTTTGGCGCCATGTTCAAGCTGCCGGATCTCGGGCCGATCGGAAGCAACGGTCTGGCCAACCCGCGCGACTTCCTGATTCCCACCGCCGCATTCGAGGACAGGGAAGGCGCATTCGAGCTGGTCACCAAGTTCCAGTCACACCTGTGGCGCGCGGACATCGGGCATTCGCCACTGGATGTCGTCGCATGGCACGGGAACTACGTGCCATGCAAGTACGACCTGCGTCGATTCAACACCATTGGATCCATAAGCTACGACCATCCGGATCCATCGATCTTCCTGGTACTGCATTCGCCAAGCGACACGCCCGGCACCAGCAACGTGGACCTGGCGATCTTTCCGCCGCGCTGGCTGGTGGCGCAGGATACGTTCCGGCCACCGTGGTTTCACCGCAACGTGGCCAGCGAGTTCATGGGCCTCGTGCACGGCACCTACGATGCCAAGGCCGAAGGATTCGTGCCGGGCGGATGCTCCTTGCACAACAGCTTCACCGGGCACGGACCGGACGCCGCGACTTTCGAAAAGGCATCCGCCGCCGACCTGTCGAAAGCGGATGTCATCTCCGACACAATGGCTTTCATGTTTGAAACGCGGGCCGTGATCCGGCCCACCCGACAAGCCCTGGACTCCGTGCAGCGGCAAGCCGACTATCTTGCGTGCTGGCAAGGCTTGCGCAAGAGCTTCAAGCCGGCGCAAGCCTGAGTCAGCGCACCAAACTTTGAGGAATCGGAAACGACATGAAGCTTGCCAGCTTGAAGGAAGGGGGCCGCGATGGAACGCTGATCGTGGTCAACCGGGAACTCACCCGTGCCGTGCGTGCCTCGTCGATCGCGGCGACCCTGCAACTCGCCCTTGAAGATTGGGGAAATGCTGCACCAAGGCTCAACGCCTTGTTTGAGGAGTTGCAGGCCGGCAAGCGGGCGGACGCGTTTGCGCTCGACTTCGAGGCCCTGGCTTCGCCCTTGCCGCGCGCCTATGAATTTGTCGATGGCAGCGCGTATCTGCCGCATGTGGAACGGGTGCGGCGAGCGCGTGGTGCCGAAGTGCCGGAGAGTTTCTACACCGATCCGCTCATGTACCAGGCCACCAGTGCGGGGTTCCTGGCGCCCCGCGATCCCATCCTTGCCGCCAGCGAGGACTGGGGCATCGACATGGAAGCCGAGGTGGTGGTTGTCACCGACGATGTCTCCATGGGCGTGACGCCGGCCCAGGCGGAGGCGCATATCCAGCTGATCGGTCTGGTCAACGACGTCTCCCTGCGTGGCCTGATTCCTGGAGAGTTGGCCAAGGGTTTTGGATTCCTGCAGTCCAAGCCGAGGTCTGCGCTGTCACCGGTTTTCGTTACCGCCGATGAACTCGGCGATGCCTGGTCCGGTTGCAAGCTGCACTTGCCCATGCGCACCTGGATCAATGGACGCTGGTTTGGCGAGGCGGAAGCCGGCGTCGACATGCAGTTCAGTTTTGCTGACCTGATCGCGCATGTCGCGAAGTCCCGCCCGCTGACTGCCGGAACCCTGGTGGGATCGGGTACGATTGCCAACGAGGACACGTCGAAGGGGGCCTCCTGTCTGGCCGAGCAACGCACCGTGGAAACGCTGCGCGACGGCAAGCCGGCGACTCCCTTTCTCAAGTTCGGTGATCGGGTGAAGATCGACATCACCGATCGGGCCGGAAAATCGGTTTTCGGGGCGATAGAACAGGTTGTAAAGCAGTACGTCCCGGCCTGATCATCGGTTTGCCGACTCCGCTTGAGGCATGATTGCATCAAGACGGATCGGCGGGCGAAGGAGGGGTCATGGCAGAGACACTGACGCTTTACAGTTATTGGCGCTCAAGCGCGGCCTATCGCGTCCGTATCGCGTTGAACCTGAAGCAACTGTCCTATGTGACGGTTCCGGTACATCTGCTCAACAACGGTGGCGAGCAGCATGCGGATGAATTCCGCGAATTGAACCCCCAGGAATCGGTCCCCGTGTTGTTGGATGGTGCCCGCGTTTTTCGCCAGTCCATGGCCATCATCGAATACCTGGATGAGGCCTATCCCGGTGTCGCATCCCTGTTGCCTTCCACTGCACGGGAGCGTGCACGCGTGCGTGCCCTGGCCCAGACCATCGCGTGTGATATCCATCCGCTCAACAATTTGCGGGTCATGCAGTTCCTGGAGCGGGATTTCAGCTCTCCGGCCGTAGAGCGCGAACGCTGGTCGCGGCACTGGATTACGGAGGGGTTTCGCGCACTCCAGGCCCTTCTTGGTGACAACTCCTCGATGGGCCTGTACTGCGAGGGTGATTCGCCCACGCTGGCTGACATCTGCCTCGTGCCGCAGGTTTACAACGCGAGACGAATCGGTGTCGATCTGGCTGCGTTTCCCGACATCGTTCGCATTGAACAGCAGTGTCTTGCATTGCCGGCATTTGAGGCTGCCCGCCCCGAAAACCAGCCGGATGCGCCAGCCACACCAGCCTGACCTGGCAAGCCGGGGTTCAAATCAAGCAAGCTTGCGGCCAATGCGAGGCACGACCGTCAACGCCGTTGACCTGCCGCGGACTGATACTCGGTTGCACGGCAAGCGCACGGGTGAGGCGAATGCTCATCCGGCGATGTAGCGCTGCAACTGCTCGATCTGCTCGCTTTGTTCGCTGATGACGGCCTTGACCAGATCGCCGAGCGATACGACACCAATGGTATTGGCCTGCTCGATCACGGGCAGGTAGCGCACGCGTTCATTGGTGCACAGGCGCATGCAATGGTCAATGGTGTCTTCCGGCCCCACGGTGATTGGCGAGCCCTGCATGATTTCCGCAACCGGGGTGGTGGCCGATGATCGGCCCTTGAGCACGATGCCGCGGGCATAGTCGCGCTCGGAAATGATGCCGACCAGCTTGCCGTCCTGAATCACGAGCAGTGCGCCTATCTGGCGCTGGGCCATCAACTTGATCGCATCCAGCACCGGAGCATCAGGATGAATCGAAGCGATGTTCCGACCCTTCTCTGCAAGCAGATGCTTGACCTGGAGCATGGCAACCTCCGCATGGTTCCGGCGCTGGACTGCGCACAGACTCAGTTTAGCGCCGTATTGAATGATTTGCCCGCGCCGGATCTTGGCCTGCGGCAAACTGGCCATGGGTCGAGCGCGTCTGCTGCGGCATACTAGGCGCCTGTCCGCAACCCCCACTGTCCCATGGCTGTTTCCTCCTTCTTTTCGGTTCCATTTGCCAGATTCCGCCTGCCTGACGCGGGTCCACTCAATGCGGAATTGCGAGATCTGATCCTGGCGCGTGAAAAGGAAGGCGCGCGCTGGCGCAATCAGCAGACCAGCATGAACATTCCAAACGGCCTGTTCGAAAGCAACTTCGAACTCTTTCTTTGGCCGGAGCGTTGTATCCAGCAACTCTACGAGTTCTGCATGAACCAGCTCTTCTCGGTAGTCGGGGAGGTGAACGGCTATACGCGCGAGCGGCTCATGCAACTGGAACTGAAATGCCATGCCTGGTTCCATGTAACCCGGCGCAACGGTCAGTTCAACGCGCACAATCATCCGATGGCATCGTGGTCGGGCGTCTATTGCGTGCAAGCCGGAACCAGCGATGCGGGAGAGTCTAGGTCGGGCGTACTGCATTTCCAGAACCCGCACCAGCAGGCCGGCATGTTCATTGATCCGGCCAACGAACACATGATCGATGCCTATACAACCAAGGGGCGCAATCTGGTCCTTTCAGCTGGCGACCTTGTCCTTTTCCCATCATGGTTGTTTCACGAGGTATTTCCGTTTCATGGCGATGATGAGCGCATCACGATTGCGTTCAACTGCTGGTTCAATGAGCGGGACCCTGCACTGAACCGCTTCAAGTAGTCAGGGCCACCCAACTGGCGCACCTGGCGTTCGATCCAGGTTGCTCGACGCAATACGTAAGCCGATGGCCGGTTTGCATGCAGCCGCATGGGATTGGGCAGCACGGCAGCCAGCAAAGCCGCCTCCCGTGGACTCAAGCGTGAGGCAGGTTTGCCGAAAAAACGTTCGCTCGCGGCGCATGCACCGTAGATGCCATCGCCAAATTCGGCGACGTTGACATAGACCTCGAGAATCCGCTGTTTCGGCCACATGAGTTCGATGAGCGCGGTGAACCAGGCTTCGAATCCCTTGCGGATGAAACTGCGGCCATTCCACAGGAACAGGTTCTTTGCCACTTGCTGGCTGATCGTGCTGGCACCGCGCAGACGTTCGCCATCTTCGGCTTCGGCCAACGCATTCCTGATGGACTTGATGTCGAAGCCGTGGTGTTCGGGAAAGTTCTGGTCTTCCGCGGCAACCACTGCAATGGGCAAATTGGCGGAGATCTGATTGAAGGGTCGCCAGCACGAGCGCAGGTGGAAGTCGGTCTCGCCATCGACAGCGGCGCGCAATTGTCGGTGCAGCATGAATGCACTGGTGGGTGGCGCAACAAAGCGCAGCATCAGGACCAGCAGCACGCTGCCCAGAAGCCAGAGCATTCCCGCTGCACAGATCCAGCGCAGGATCTTGCGGATTGGTGATTTTCGGTGGCCCATTCGTGGATTGTGCCATCCGAGATCAGGTTTGCAGATTGTGTTCGGGGTACAGCGTTCATCGCGGCCCATTGCCGAACCCGTTTGGCAGGCAATCAGGAACTTTCGCGCCAGCAGGCCGGCCGACTTGCTGGGGGAGAGCTGCAAATGTCGAATGCTTGCCGCCTTGGGAAACTCTGATTTTGCTCGTCATCCCGGAATCGCGAAGCGATATCCGGGACCCAGTGTCGTTGTCCTTCAACAGGTTGTAAGAAAGTCACTGGGTTCCCGCCTTCGCGGGAACGACAAAACTAGGGTTAATCAGAGTTTCCCTTGCATTGCCCGTCGACGCCGCCATAGTGGCGACTCATCAAGGTAGCCAACCATGCCCACTGCAGATGCCATTCACAGGTTCCACCTCGCCAACGCCACGGTGCGTGGTCACCTGGTGCGGCTCGAGTCGGTCTGGGCCATGGTTCGCGAGAACGTGGATTGCCCACCGGTGGTCGAAGCACTGCTGGGAGAAAGTCTTGCGGCAGCGGCCCTGCTGGCAGGTTCGTTGAAATTTGACGGACGTCTGTCGATCCAGTTGCGCGACGTCGGGCCACTCAAGCTGCTGTTTGCCGAGTGCAGCAATGAAGGGCACGTCCGCGGATTGGCCCGCTGCGTTGACAATCAGCCGATTCGATCCGTGGACTTGGGCGGGTACAGGGCCGAACTGGCCATCACGGTGGAAAATGCGATCACCAATACCCGCTACCAGGGACGGGTCCTGGCTCGTTCTGCCCATTTGTCCGCTGTACTCGAGGAATACTTCGGTCAGTCGGAACAACTGCCGACCAGGATGCTGCTGGCAACCGATGGAGTGCGTTGCGCCGGCCTCATGCTGCAACGCGTCGCCACCGGGGACGGCGACGCAGCCCTCATCGAAGATGACACTTGGAAATACATCGGTCAGGTGCTGGCGACCGTTTCGGTGGGCGAGTTGCTGGCGCTTCCTGTCGAACCGCTCTTGTATCGCCTGTTTCATGAGCAGGTGGTTCACTTGGAGCCGGGTAGGCCGTTGCAGTTCAGTTGCTCTTGCTCGAGGTCGCGTGTGGCGGACATGTTGAGGGGGCTGGGACTGGACGAAGCGATGTCGTCGGTCACGGAAACCGGTTCCAGCACAATCACTTGCGAGTTTTGCAACCGCAGCTACACATTTGACACGGAGGCCATCGCTGCTCTCTTTTCAACGGAATGGGGTTCCGAGGGTCCTGGAGCCCTGAGCTGACCGCATTCCTGGACACAAATGGCCGAATTTCAGGTATTTGCGCGATAAATCTGAGACGGGTTGGACTGTTTGTTTTTTGTAAATCGGAGTAGCATGCAAGCCAAGCGGGGCCTTACAGGCTCGAGCCGCGCAGGTGTGTGAAGGGAACCGCAAAGGCTGCTCACGGTCCCATACGAATCGGAGTCCAGGGCATTTCAATGTCATTGCGCATCGCCACAGTGCTGTTCTCGGTAATGCTGCCAGTGGCGGCAGTAGCGCAATCGCTTGCGCCCCCGATCCTGGTCGAGGCGCAGCAGCCGATTATTGATCGTTTGCTGTCTTTTGAAGCAAGTTCGATGGATGGCCGAGAGGCCAGCCAGATCGTTCCACTCTGGGCCAGCCCCGATGGGCGCTTGCTCGCGATTGTTGCCATGTCGAATCGATCCGGCGCACCTTCCTTGCCGCCATCGCCCGCGTTTGGCGGCGTATCCGATCTGCGTGTGGTGGATGCTGCTCAATTGTTTTCCGCTGGATTGCGCTTGCGCATCGATGACAACCTGCACGCTGGATTGACGCTGGGGCAGCAAACCGCACCAGCTTTCCTCGCCAATGATGGTTCGGCGTGCGCAGCGAATGCGTGTTTCGCAACCTTGGCGTCGTTGACGGACTCTGCTGCCCGCTATGCAGTTGCCGATTTGGCCTGGTCGCCATCATTCGATTCCCGCCTTGAGCTCTCGCTGGGGCTTGGTCTGCTTCGCGGTGAAGGTCCGCTGCCGCGTATCGGCGCAGCGCGCTTGCTGTCCAGCCCGATCGATCTGGCCTTGCTCGACGGTGCACAAGGAACCGCCTACCGGCTTGTCAACGCACGCAATCTTTTTGCCTCGGGCGAATGGGAGTTGGGCCGGAATTCTTCGTTCGACGTTTCCGCCGCACTTTCGCAGTCGGAACTTTCGCCGATCTGGAATGGCATGCCCGGCTCGGAGCTTGACTGGAACCAGATGTCCCTGGGCTTGGGGGTGTCGAAGGGCTCGCTGCGCGGCAGCATCGTCGGTCGTATCAGCAGCGTTGGAGCCGAGGCGAATCAGATCGAGCAGCGCTGGGGCGGCATAGACCTCGGCCTGTCCTGGCGCACGCCTTGGCGGGGGGAAGTCACCGTGGGCGCGCAGAATCTCTGGTCGGTTCCCATTGCGCCGGTACCCGAACGAGATGCCGATGCATCCCGGGCGCGGGTGCCCTACGTGCAGTACCGTCAGGATCTCTGATCCGGCAATTTCCGGTCTTCAAGCCGATCTGCGCCGCGATCGTCAAATGGTTGCGCGCGCAACTTCATTCTGCATCTGATCGCATCTTGCAATGGTCATGCAAAAGCATGATCCATAAGAAATTTTGCGACAATTCAGGGCATGCATTCAGCTCTGATCAGGGATTCCCATACCGTGAGAATGTTGTTAGTATCCCGTCACTGCCGTCGGCCCGTTGGGTTGTTTTCGGCTATTTTTGTAGCAGGGAACGGACTCCATATTCCGATGCGCGTCATGTCCCGAATCCGCGTCACCAGTGACACCACTCTAAAAACGTTGGAGAGCGTAATGAGATTGACAAACAACGAGCTTCTTAAAGCCGTTCGCCTTGCATTGTATGCAGGTACGACGGCAGTCGTCGGATTGAGCTCCACTGCCGTTTTCGCCCAAGACGAAGACAGCACTGAACGACTCGATACGATCGTCGTGACCGGATCGAACATCCGCCGCGTCGATATGGAAACGGCCAACCCGATCATCACCATTGATCGCGCCCAGATCCAGAAGAGCGGCAAGCTGACCGTCGGTCAGTTGGTCCAGGATCTTCCGGCCATCGCTGGTCAGGCAACCAACCCACAGGTCAACAACGGCGGTGGCTCCGGCGCATCCGGCGTGTCCCTGCGCGGCTTGGGCACCAATCGCACCTTGATCCTCATTGACGGCCAGCGCGTCATCAGCGGTGACGTCAACCAGATTCCGGCCAATGTGATCGAGCGTATCGACGTGTTGCTGGACGGTGCCTCGTCCACCTACGGTTCCGACGCCATCGCCGGTGTCGTCAACTTCATCATGCGCAAGGATTACCAGGGCG
This sequence comes from Gammaproteobacteria bacterium, assembly GCA_004295005.1. Lineage (GTDB taxonomy): Bacteria > Pseudomonadota > Gammaproteobacteria > Xanthomonadales > Rhodanobacteraceae > Dokdonella. The sequence continues at coordinate 13,594 of SHNG01000107.1, read as the reverse complement.
CAGAGTTCTCCTTCGACTACGGCATTTCCGACAGGGACGATGGCGAGCGCACGGGTGCCAATTTCACTTTCGGTCAGTCGACCGATCGCGGCAGTGTCGTCGCTGGCATCAGCTACAACAAGTTCGACGAAGTGCCTGCCGGCAATCGTGAATTTTCGGCCAGCGCCCTCTATTTGTATGGCGGTGAAGTCATTGCCGCCGGTTCGAGCCGCGTCCCAACCGGCCGCGTCTTCCTGCCGAACTCTCCAAACGCCGATGGCATCAACCTGCGTGAATTCTATGGTTGTGCCTCGGTCACCCGTATCGCCGGAACCGACGGTACCTCGCTTGACAACTACCGTTGCTACACGGGCGCAGACGCGTACAACTTCCAGCCGTTGAACGTGATCTTGACTCCGCAGGAACGCACCAACGTGTTTGCCTTGGCCAACTACAAGTTGACCGACAACGTTGAAGCCTACCTGAAGACCTTCGTCAGCCGCACCTCGTCGGCTTCGTTGATCGCGCCGTATCCGCTGGATTCGCTCGGCAACGGCATCACCACCTCGATTGACAACCTGTACAATCCGTTTGGTCTGAATTTTGGCCCGGGCTTTACCAACCTGACCGCGCGTCTGACCGGTACCGGCCAGCGCATCAATCAGCTCGATACCCAGGTTTCCCAGTTCATCGGCGGTCTGCGTGGCAACTTCGGTGATACCTCTTGGCGTTGGGACTTGAATGCCAATTACGGCCACTTCACCCAAGACAGCTACACCACGGGTTACCTCAACTTCAGCCAGTTGCGTGATGCCTTGGGCCCATCCATGCTGGTCAATGGCGTGCCGACCTGCGTTTCCGAAGCTGGAAATGCGGCAACGGCGATCCCGGGCTGCATACCGCTCAATATTTTCGAGCAGGACGATCCGATTTCGACGTCTGTGTTCCTGAGTGCCCAGTCTGCACCGTTCCAGAACTTCCTGGCCACCTCGCGTGAAGTCACGGCGAACGCCAACGGTGAAATCTTCAACCTGCCGGCCGGCCCGGTCAGCTTGGCCTTGGGTGCCTTGTATCGCAAGGATTACTCGAATTTCCTCGCGGATTCGACCATCATCCTGAATCCGCAGACCGGTACCTGTGACCTCGGCACGGCTTGTACCTCGCAGCTCACCGGCAACCTGAGCACCAAGGAAGTGTATGCCGAGGTGTTTGCGCCGATTCTTGCCGATGTGCCGTTTGCACACAGCTTGAACCTCGACGTCGGCCTGCGTTATTCGAAGTTCAACCTCGCGGGCAATACCACCAACTCCAAGATCGCCGTCGAATGGCGCCCGATCGAGGATCTGCTGATTCGTGGCACGGTGTCCGAAGTATTCCGCGCACCAAACGTCAGCGAACTGTTTGCTGGTGCTGCCAGCGACGCTCCGCCGGCCCAGGATCCTTGCTTTGGCTACCTGCCGGGTCAGCAGCAGGGTATTGGTGCCTGCGGTCCGCAGACCGGCGCTACCAACATTCCGGCCACGGGTATCGAAGAACAAGCCAACGGCCAGGTCAACGCAATTGCGTCGGGTGCCGTGGCCGCCGGATTCTCGCTCAAGCCGGAATCTGGCAAGAGCTTCGACTTCGGCGTGGTTTATGACCCGAGCTGGCTGGAAGGTCTCTCGATCAGCCTCGATTCCTACCGTATCTATCTCAACGATACGATCACCGGTATTGACGCGCAGACCGTGCTGAATCTGTGCTATGCGGATCCGAACAGCCCGTACTGCCCGTTCATTTCGCGCTTCGAGGATGGCCAGATCGACACCATTCTGGAGCCGACCGTAAACCTGGGGCGTCTGGATACCACGGGCTATGACCTTGGCTTCAGCTACCGCTTGCCTGAGTTCGACATGTTCGGTCGCAACATCGGCCGCTTCGCGGTTGGCCTGCAGGCCACCTACATTGACGAGTTCGACAACTCGATCCCGGGTGCGCCGCGCTTCTCCAACGCTGGCGAGTTCTCCACCCTGTTTGGCAACTTCCCACGCGTTCGTGGTACGGCCAACGTGGACTGGAACATGGGCCCGTTCGAAGCGAGCTGGGATATGCGCTATGTGGGTAACGTGAAGGCAAGAGGTGCCGATGGTGCGCTCGGCAATGATGCGTTCCTGCCGATTGGTGCAGTCACGTATCATGACTTCCATTTCGGCTATAACGCCGAGCCGATCAACACCCAGTTCCAGATCGGTATCGATAACGCCTTCGACAAGCAGCCACCGCTGTACTACACGGGCATCACTGTGAATGCGAACACCGATGTGCGTACCTACGACACCATCGGCCGCTTCTACTGGGCCCGCGCAACCGTCAAGTTCTGATCTGACGGTACGCTGTTGAAAAGTTGCCGCGCGGCTCACGCCGCGCGGTTTTTTTTTTGCGGAATTGATTCGAATGCGTCACGCTGTCCGCATTCCGCCGGGTGCCCGGCGCCCATGCCAGGTATTGTTTCCACGAATTACGCAATGTCCTGCGTGTTCAGAGGTGCTTCGCAGTGTCACGTGTGAACCTGTTGTTGCTGTGCTTCAATAGTCGACGACGCGTAGATCGGGCCCCATCTCTGTTGTGGCGCCATGCCGAAGTCGAGATGTTGTCCATTCATGCAACTGAGCGATCGCTGTGTCCGAACCTGCTGCAAAGCCCTCCATTAAGTCCATAGCCGAACGGCTGCAGGGAAATCGTCTGGTCGAGTCGGAAGCCCTGGCTCGCCGCTTGCTTCAGGTCGAGCCAGCCAATATCGACGCGAAGGTTCTGCTGGCCGTCTCATTGTTGATGCAGCAGCGCCCTGGAGAGGCCGCTGAGCTCCACCGACAACTGATTGCGGCGCAGCCAAAAGAGTCAACCCACTACAACAATCTGGGAACGGCATTGCAGGAGCTCGGAGACCTGGCTGGCGCTGAGAGCGCATATCGCCAGGGCCTTGCGCTGGAACCGGACAATGCAGGTGCCTTGGCGAGCCTGGGTTCGTTGCGATGGCAAAAAGGCGATGCGGTGGAAACCCGCGATCTCATGTTGGCGGCCTGGCGGCTGGATCCAGGCATGCCAGAGCCACGCATTTACGGGGCATCTGCTTGCCTCAGGTGTGCCGACCCGGAGATGGCCGCCAGGCTTCTGGAGCACTGCGAAAAATGGCCGTTTCTGGGGGCTACCCTGGAAGCAGACCTCAGCGCGGTGTTGATCCAGATCGATCGCACGGATGAGGCGGAGCGCAGACTTCTCTCGCTGATCAGGCGTCCCGAAGCCAGAAGCATTGCATCCATCCGACTGGCTGCGTTGATGGAGAGAGTCAATCGATTGGACGAGGCGGAGGGCTTGCTGGCCGAAGCGTCCATAGCGCCTGAGGATCGTCGTGAAGCAAGCCTCATGAGCGCAATACTGGCCTCAAGGCGAGGTCGCTTTGACAACGCGATTTCGCTCTTTCTGGAGCATCTTTCGGGGACCAGCAGCGAAAACCGGGGCGCAGACACACTCTTTGCCTTGGCGAAGGCCTATGACAAGGTTGGCAATGCAGTGGCTGCGCTTGGCACCTTGCAACAGGCACACCAGATACAAATGCACCACGCGGGCCGCCTTGCTCCGAATCTGCTGGAGCCAAACTCCAATCCCCTGGACATTCTGGAATACCCGGTTTCCGATGAGGAGTTCGCGCGCTGGAGTACGGATCCGGCAGCGCCCTCAGCAAACGAGTCTCCGATATTCATTGTTGGATTTCCCCGCTCCGGAACCACCCTGCTTGAACTGATGCTGGACGCACATCCGGGAATTCGATCCATGGATGAGCGGGCCTTCCTTCAAAATGTGATAAGGAAAATGCAGGAAGGCGGAAGGCTCCTCTATCCGGATCATCTGGGCCGTCTTTCCGCCAGTGAGTTGAACGCAATGCGCGAAACCTACTGGGGATGCGTCAAGGGTGTGATTGCCCTCGGCAAGATCGACCGTCTGGTCGACAAGAATCCGCTGAATATTCTGCGGTTGCCGATAATTCACCGCATATTTCCCAAGGCCAGGATAATCCTGGCCTTGCGCCATCCCTGCGACGTTTTGCTCAGCAACTACATGCAGAACTTCAACGCGCCCGCTTATCAGGTGCTTTGTTCTTCAATCGAGCGTCTTGCGCAGGGTTATGCAGAAACCATGGATTTCTGGACGCAACATGCAAGCCGCTTCAATGCATCCGTTCTCGAGCTTCGTTACGAAGATTTGCTGACAGACCTGGGTTCGCAAATCAATCGAATCGCGTTGCATCTTGAACTGCGGGACGCCGATGCCTTGCGCGGATTCCAGGAGCATGCCAAGGCAAAGGGATTCATCTCCACCCCAAGCTATTCGCAAGTTGTTGAACCATTGAACACCAAGGCCGTTGGTCGCTGGCAGCGCTACCGAAAACTGCTTGAACCGGTGCTTCCGATTTTGCGGCCAGCCATGGACCGCTGGGGTTATGAGGCTTGATTCAAATGCACCTTTTCCAACTCTGATCGAATACAAGGCGGACGCCAGACACGGCTTGGCACTTACTGGACCATCCCGGCGCGCACGCAGGGCATCAACCTGAAAAACATCCCCAAATCGAACTAACTCCCGCAGCTGAAATCAAAATGCAGCAAGTAATCAACAACATCGTTTCAGCGCTCCATGCTGGACTCCATGCCGATGCGCTTGTCATGGCGCGCAAGCTTTCGGAATCCTTTCCGGATGACGAGGGCGTTCTTTCAATCCTTGCGGTCAGTGAGCAGAACGGCGGTGACCTGCATATCGCCCGAGACATCCTGCTGCGCCTAGTCGATGAACATCCGCGCACGTGGCAGCACTGGACCAATCTGGGCAACGTTCGTCGCTTGCTCGGCGAGCTCGAAGAAGCAGCCATTGCGTACGAACGAGCCATGGTGCTGAACCCCGAAAGCGCACGATTGCGCGCCAATCTTGGCTTGCTGCATCTCAACCGGGGTGAGTATCCGCAGGCCAGGGAGCACCTGTGCATGGCCTGTACGTTGCCTGGTGCGGAACCTGGCATGCGAGTGTGGGCAGCCCTCTCCTGCCAGGCAGCAGCGGATGATGCTACGGCCGCTGCCCTGATCGAGGGGTGGCAGCAGTGGCCAGCAATTTCCGAAGAAGCCTTGCTGGAGCTCGGCTGGTTGCTGATGTTGCTCGGCAATCCCGATTCGGGCGAGCGCGTGCTCTCCGGAGAGTTCCAGGATTCGTCGCTGCGCATGCGTGCATTGGCGCGTCGAATCTTGGCCCTGGAGCGTATCAACAGGATCCCGCAAGCCGCTGAACTCATGCGCCAAGTGCAGGAGCCAGGCCAGATTGAAGATCGTCAGGCCCGCATGGAAACCCTGCAAGCCATTGCAGCCGTGGCAACCCGGGAAAAGAATCATGCGGCGGCACGGCAAGCCCTGGAGTCGGCGCTGTCTCTCAATCAACCAGTCCGCTACCGGAGGCCGTTGCTGTTTGCGCTGGCGAGGGCTTGCGATTCGCTGGGTGACGTGGATGCGGCGATGACCGCATTGAACGAGGCACATTCGGCCGAGGCAAGCGAGCTGATACAACGCGATGGCGAACAACTGACGGGGACCGGATTGCTGGCCCTTGCCCATCCGATGTACCGATTGGCCACCCCGGTTTCCTGGCCCTCGCATGACGCGCCTGCGCGAGATGACTCACCCGTATTCCTTGTCGGATTTCCGCGCTCTGGAACCACGTTGCTTGAGCAGATGCTGGCAGCCCACGCGGACTTCCAGTCAACCGACGAGCAACCGATGTTGCAGCGCGTGTTGGAGCGCATCCGCGAGAAAGGCATCCAGTATCCAAATGGCCTTGGCTCCCTGTCGGCGATAGACAGGCTGGGATTGCGCGAGATGTATTGGCATGAAAGCCGCAAGGTGGTCACGTTGAAGCCGGGTCAGCGACTGGTTGACAAGCATCCGCTCAACTTTCTGGCGTTACCCTTGATCCGCTTCCTGTTTCCCAACGCCCCCCTGCTGTTCTGCCGGCGCCATCCATGCGACTCGATTCTGAGCAGCTACATGCAGGATTTCAGGGATCCGCGACTGGCTGCGGAATGTGCAAGCCTTGAACGACTGGCTGGCCTCTATGCCGCGCTCGATCAGCGCTGGCAGGAGGATGTGCAGCGCTTCCCGCAGGACATCCTCGTCGTGCGCCACGAGGACCTGATTTCTGACACGGAGGCAGAGCTGCGCCGACTCGGCGATTTTCTCGGAGTCGAGGATACTTCGTCCATGAGTCGGTTCTACGAGTTCGCACAGGCTCGCGGATTCATCGGAACACCCAGCTATGCCCAGGTCATTCAACCGGTCAATTCCGAAGCTGCTGGCCGATGGCGGCGTTATGCCGCGCACATGGCTCCGATCTTGCCGAAGCTGGCGCCGATAATGGAACATTGGGGCTACAGAGATTGAGCTGATTCGGCAATGCACGCACTGAGCGACTACATCCGGTTTTACGACAACGCCCTGCCGATCGATTTCTGTCGACAACTGGTCGCAGGGTTCGAGCAGATGAGCGGGTCACAAATGGTCAACGGCAGGGGTGTTCGGCCAGGGCTTGAAGGCAGCCGCTGGACCGAGCTCAACATGAGCCGTTATGCCGATTCGGCAATGAAGGAATTTTTTTACAGGCAAATTGACCACTACCTGCAGCGCTACAACGCCGATGTGGGTCTCGGCTTGCCTATTCCGTTGTCCGACCGGATCTCGGATCTCGTCATGAAGCGCTACTCCGCAAGCGATCACGACGGTTTCCAGCCTCATTTCGATTCGATGTATGACAAGGCCAACCGTTACATGGTTTTCCTCTGGTACCTCAACGATGTTGCAGAAGGTGGACAGACCCGCTTTACCGACCTGAGCATTGATGTGCAGGCGCGCTGCGGACGTTTGCTGGTATTCCCTCCCTACTGGATGTACCAGCATGCCGGAATGTCGCCGAAGTCAAACGACAAGTACATCCTCTCAACCTATCTGTTGTTTGACAGCCATCCGGCGTTGGATGCGGTTGCACCCCGACCCGGTGCATGATTGCCGCAACGCGGAGAATCCGCAGCTTTGGCTCATGCAATGGACAAGTCCGCACTTGATTCGATTTCCGTCGATCCCGGAGCGTTTCTTCAGCGACTGGATGTGGTCACGCGGCGCGCTCTTTTTGTTCGTGTGACTCGGCAAGAGCTTGAGCGCGCCTCGTTTCTCGATGAGCGACTCGGCATGCAAGGCCGGGAAGGCCTGTGGGCAACTTTCCAGGAGCTTTCGGCAATTGCCGCTGACCCGGCACAAATCCACCCGGCACCCGGATTCATTTTCCATATCGGTCACTGCGGTTCAACCTTGCTCAGTCGATTGCTGGATACGAACCCGGACGTACTCGGACTGCGCGAACCCGTGACCTTGCGCGATCTGGCAATTGCCGAACGAGAACTCGGATCACCGATTGGCCGTTTGAATCGACAACAGTGGGAAGGCTTGCTGGATGCTTCAATGCGATTGCTTGGCAGGCCGTTTTCAGCCGGACAACAAATGGTCATCAAGGCAACCAGCACATGCAACAACCTGATAGAACCCATCTTGCGGCGCGATGATCGCACCAAGGCGGTGTTGCTGTACCAGAAGCTGGAGCCCCACCTTGCAACGACTCTCAAGGGTGCGGCCGGCGGAATGGACGCCCTCCAGGCGGCGCCGTCGCGTTTGGAGTTCCTGCATGGATTGCTCGCGGACGATTCACTGCGCCTGCATGACATGGACGGCGGTGAGGTGGTTGCGATGGGTTGGGTGGCCGAGCTGGCGAGATTTTTTCAATTGAAGTCATCCAGCACGTTGGGGTCGCGACTGATCCTGCTGGATTTTGAACAGCTTCTGGATGATGTTCCGAGCCATGTGGGAAGCGTGCTTCGCCATCTCGAGATACCGCAGGTGCCGGAGCCGGAACGGACGATGAAGCAGTCCGCCGTAATGCAGGCCTATGCCAAGAGTCCGTCACATGGTTATTCACCGGGTGATCGCAAGCACGATCTCGACCTGTCAAGGCGCACGTTCGCTGCCGGCATTGAGCGCGGCATGCAATGGGCGCACCGGCTCATCGAAAGGACTCCCCAATTGACTGCGCTGCGTCCGATTCTATGTTGACCCAGCAACACCACTTGCGAATCACATGTCCGACCACATGCGGAACAGGTTGTTTCGCAGTGATCCCAGCATCAGCATCATGCGCATGTCCGCATTTTCACCACGCGCGCTTTCGATGTTGCGGGCTTCCTCGACCTGCTGCAGCAACTCGCGTTGCTGTGGGTCAGGGATGAAGCTCTGGATCCAGGTGATGCCGACCAGACGAACTCCCCGGGTCACCGGGGCCACCTGGTGGATCGTTGTTGAGGGATAAATCACGGCATCCCCTGCAGCAAGCTTGCAGGAAAGCAACTGCTGGCCGATCGAGATCATCAGCTCGCCGCCTTCGTAGCTTTCCGGATCGGACAGGAACAGCGTGCAGGATAGATCGGAACGCATGGGCGGTTGTGAAGCGAAGAAAGCCTCGTCCATGTGCCACCCGTAACGCATGCCGGGTTCATAGCGGGAAATCGTCGGCATTGCCATGCGCTTGGGAAATGCAAGGCCACGCATGTCCGGATGGCGAAACAGGGCGTCGCGGATCAACGCGGATGGTTGTGCATTGGCAGGATCGCTTTGCGCCACCTGCAGGTTCTGTTTGACCGGATGGTTGGGATTGGTGATGCGCCCATCGATGAACTGGGCCTGCGCCGCAAACGAGCGCAACTGGGCCAGTTCGTCAGGTTGCAGGACGTTGCGTAGCTGCTGGATCATTGATGGGCCATGTGCTGCGTAGAGGCAGGTCAGTATCGCATTGCCCCATCGGAATCAAAACCTTACGGTTTCGGCTATCCGTTGCGGCGAATCGCCGCGTCTGCGATGCAGACTTGCACGGCGGCCGTGGTTACCGCCAAGCGGGCTGCTCTCCCGCCGGTCCCTAGAAATGCGCGTTCTCGAAACCCTCATCCAGCGGGGTTTCGCCACCTTCGGCAAGGCGGATCTTGAGTGCCAGACCGTCGCGCGAATCCGCTTTCGACAGCGCTTCCTCCAGATCGATGCGGCCTTCCTTGTACAGTGCGTACAGGGCCTGGTCGAAGGTCTGCATGCCTTCCTGCAGGCTGCGGTCCATGGCTTCCTTCATTTCGTGGATCTGGCCACGGCGGATCATGTCGCGAATCAGCGGCGTATTGAGCAGCACCTCGACAGCCGGCAGGCGGCGCCCATCCAGCCCCATCACCAGGCGTTGCGAGATGACTGCACGCAGGTTGAGCGCCAGGTTCATCAGGATGTTGCGATGAGCGGACTCCGGGAAGAAGTTGAGGATGCGTTCTAGCGTCTGGTCCGCGTTGTTGGAGTGCAGGGTTGCCAGACAGAGGTGACCTGTTTCGGAGAATGAGATCGCGGCTTCCATGGTTTCAGCGTCGCGGATCTCGCCGATCAGGATGACGTCGGGAGCCTCGCGCATCGCGTTCTTGAGCGCCTCGTGGTAGCTGTGCGTATCCAGACCAACTTCGCGCTGGTTGACTACCGATTTCTTGTGCCGATAGAGGTACTCGATTGGATCCTCCACGGTGAGGATGTGTCCGGACGTGTTGCTGTTGCGGTGATCGATCATCGCCGCAAGGGTCGTCGACTTGCCCGAACCAGTGGCACCGACGACCAGGATCAGGCCGCGCGGTTCCATGATCAGATCCTTGAACAACTGCGGCAGGCGCAATTGCTCAATCGTCGGGATTTCGCTCTTGATGGCGCGGATCACCATGCCGACTTCACCGCGCTGGCGGAACACGTTGATGCGGAATCGCCCTGCGTCCTTCACCGCAATGGCCATGTTCAATTCCAGGTTTTTCTCGAACTGGGGTACCTGGCCCTCGTCCATCAGCGAATAGGCGATCTTCTTGACCATGCCTCCGGGAAGTCCGGTGTTGCCCAGCGGATAGAGCTTGCCTTCCACCTTGATGTTCACCGGTGCGCCTGTCGTCAGGAACATGTCCGACGCGCCCTTTTCCGTCATCAGCTTGAGAAAATATCCGATGTCCATGAGCCTGGATCCCCCGAAACATTGCGAATGGCTGCCTGACTTTCCACAATAGGGGCAAAGCCACGGGCAACGAGCGTAGTTATGACACCAAGTGGTAGCAAAATCCATGCCCCAGTCGTCGTATTGCTGGGCTTTCTTCTGGCTGCCTGCGGGCCGACGCGCCCACCCCCCGACGTGACCGGACAGGCCGAACGGGACCTTGCCAAGGCGCGTGAGGCCGGGGCTGCCACCTTTGCCCCGATGGAGCTGCGATTTGCCGAGGAAAAGCTGGATGCTGCGCGTGCAGCAATGCAGGAGCGGGAGTTCGAAGACGCAGCACTACTGGTTGATGAATCGGCTGCCAACAGCGAGCTGGCGGAAACCAAGGCAAAAGTCGGCAAGGCGAGGGAAGCGGTAACCGAATTGAAGCGCAAGAATGCGGAAATCTCCAAGGCCATTGGCGCCGATGCACAGCCAAGCGGAGAAGGCCGATGAAACGTCTTGCATTGGTGACGCTTGCATTGCTGGCAACAATCCTGGCCAGCACCGGATTTTCCGCAAGCAAGGATGTTGATTGGGAGCGCTTGTCGCGCAGTCTTGCGCAGCTCAGTGCCGAACCCAACCTGGGACGATTGGCTGCGCCGGAAATCGAACGCGCGCGGGCGGCCTTGCTGCAGCTGAAGGAAAACGGCAGGGGCAAGAAGCGCGCGCATCTGCTCTATCTGGCCGAACGACGCGTCGATATCGCGTGGGCACGGGCGCAACTGGTGGATCTGGAGCGTCAGCAGACCGAGCTTGCCCGCGAACATGATCGGCTGCTGATTGCAGCGGCGCGGCACGATGCCGAACAGGCTCGGCTCGAACTGGATCGCCTGCGCCTGCAGGCCCAGATCCGGGCAGAGGAAGCCGAGCGCGAGGCGATGGATGCAGAGCAGGCGCGCTTGCTGGGCGAGCAGCAAACGGCGGCGGCCCAGGCAGAAGCAGACCAGGCTAAACGACTGGCCGAGGCGCAGGCCCGGGAAACCGCGCTTGCCCGCAAGGAGGCAGAATTGGCGGGAGCGGCCGCGGATGCCTTGCGCGTGCGCTTGAACAACCTGCGCGCGACACGTGGCTCGCGCGGCATGCAAATGACCCTGGAGGATGTTGCGTTCGCATCGGGCCAGTCGCAATTGCGACCCGAAGCCCGCGAATCAATTGGAAAACTGGTCGAGTTCGTCCAGGCCGATCCGGAAAAGAGCATCCGCATCGAAGGCCATACCGATTCCACGGGCAGCGCCAATGCCAATCAGGTGCTGGCGCAGAAGCGTGCCGAAGCGGTCCGCGATGCGTTGGCAGCGGCAGGAATTGACGCCGCCAGGATGACGACGGTCGGCATCGGCGAGGACCAGCCCATCGCCAGCAACGAAACCGGGGAAGGTCGCGCCAGGAATCGCCGGGTCGAAGTTATTCTTGAGGAAAAACAATAGTTTAACGATAATTTATCAGTGGCAGTCGAGCGCATTTTGCGGTTGCCAAGGCTGGGACAAAGGAGTAGTTTCTAAATCCCATGCGACCCGGTGATTCTCTGGAACCCGCATGGGATATGCCTAGCCCATGAGTTCAGCACAGAAGACCGCAGACCCAGTTTCATCGGCCCAGCAGATCCGAGGCGAACGGTCGAGTGCCTGGCAGTGGCGCCCGCTTGATTCGCGGAACCCGGTTCGCGATCCAAGTGCTGCGCTCAGCGGCTCAGGCGGCCTGATTCAGGCCATGTCGTGTCAGTTCCATCGTCCTGCAACCCATGACGCGACGCCCTCAAGGCGTCGCGTCATGGTGTCTGCGCATCTGAAAAATGAGGAGGTAGCCTGATGTTCGAACAAGCTGAACGAGCAGATCTGGAATCCTTGATGCAGGGGAACACCGAATTCCGGCAGCTTTATCACAAGCACAAGGAACTCGACGACAAGGTCCGCGATGCGGAACTGGGTGTTCTGCCAATGGACGTGGTGACCCTGCACAACCTCAAGAAGGAAAAGTTGCTCGCGAAGGACAAGCTCACTCACATGTGGGAACACTTGCACCCCACACGCTCACACTGACCGCACTCCCGCGCACGCCGCTGGAGTCTGACTGAACCAGCGGCGTCGCTCTGAATGTTTCGCGCTTTCCCCGGAAGGGGCTGCTGCGAAAATCCGGCCGATTTCCCGTGAAATTGAATGCGCCCCAAGGCAACGCTGATTGGGTCGCTTCCGTTCGTGGTGAGATTCCAAGTTGCCGGTCAACCAGCATTGAGCAAGAAAATTCCGTTCGTGGTGCGCCTGTCGAACCATGAGCGGAATCAAGGCGCCATGCGCTCGTTTTTGGATGCGCTCCAGACAAGCATGACTTGATCAGCGTCGCCCCAAGGAAGGTCCGAACAAGTATTGCCGCGAGCAAGCTCGCTCCCACCATTGCTTGATTTTGTGGGAGCGAGCTTGCTCGCGACGAATGAGTTCCGTATTTGTTCAGAGTTTCCCTAAGGCGCGAGCGTGCAACTCAACTTCGCCGGTCGGCCGTGGCCGACCACTTGCAAATGCGGTACCTGCCCGCGTTGGAACGCCATCCTGCACGAACAGGGCAGCCGGTCTCACGGGTTGGGTTATCATTTCGCGCCTTTCGATACATTGCGCGGAGCCTGCATGCCGATCAACCAGAGCGTCCTTGAACTGATCGGCAATACGCCGATGATCCAGGCCCAGCGCCTTGATACCGGCTGCTGCGAATTGTTCTTCAAATTGGAATGCAACAACCCGGGCGGTTCGATCAAGGATCGCATTGGCCTCTCCATGATCGAGGCGGCCGAACGCGAAGGGCGCATCAAGCCGGGCGACACCCTGGTTGAAGGCACCGCCGGAAATACCGGCATCGGCCTTGCCCTGGTTGCCCAACAGAAGGGCTATCGCCTGATTCTTGTCGTTCCAGACAAGATGAGCCGCGAGAAAATCTTCAATCTCAAGGCCATGGGTGCCGAAGTGGTGCTAACCCGCTCCGATGTGGCCAAGGGGCACCCGGATTACTACCAGGATCTCGCCGCTCGCATTGCCGGGGAAACCCCGGGTGCCTATTTCATCAACCAGTTCGGCAACCCGGACAATCCACTCGCCCACCGTACCTCGACCGGACCGGAAATCCTTGCCCAGATGGACAATCGCGTCGATGCCATCGTGTTCGGTTGCGGCTCATCCGGCACCATGACCGGGCTTTCCCAGTGCTTTGCCCAGCATTCACCGCAAACCGAATTCATCCTCGCCGATCCGGTGGGTTCCATTCTTGCCGAATACATCAACGAGGGAACCCTGTCGGAAAAATCGGCGAGCTGGATGGTCGAAGGCATTGGCGAAGACTTCCTGCCGGATATCAGCGATTTCACCCGCGTCACCAAGGCTTACGCCATTCCTGACAAGGAAAGCTTCCTCACCGCGCGCATGCTGTTGTCCAAGGAAGGCATTCTCGGCGGGTCATCGACAGGCACGCTGCTCGCCGCTGC